>CAZVMY010000169.1:0-6635 GCA_964628955.1 uncultured Methylocystis sp. | reverse complement strand
TCTCGTACAAGACTCCCAGAACGATGTAGATCGCGATCACGGCCGCGAGGATCAGCCATGGCTCGGCTTCGAGCGATCGCGAGAACTCGGCCGCGTCGCCCGAGTAGCGTCCGACGATGCCAGCCGGCAGGCCGATGTCCCGCTCGGCGGTGCGGATCGCCGAGATCGCTTCACCGAGCGACGAGTCGTCGGCGATATCGAAGCTGACCGTCACCGCCGGAAACTGCTGCACGTGCTCAATGACGAGCGGCGCGGTCTGCTGGCGCACGCTCGCCACCGCCTTAAGCGGCACCTGCGCGCCGCCCGTGGCCCCGACATGCAGCCGGTCGAGCGCGCTCGTCGTCTCCTGATAGCGCGGCTGCGCCTCCAGGATGACCCGGTACTGGTTCGCCTGGCCGTAGATCGTCGCGATCTGGCGTTGCCCGAAGGCGCTGTTCAGCGTGTCGCTGATTGCCTGCATGGAAACGCCCAGACGCGACGCGGTCTCGCGGTCGACGTCGACGAAGAGCCGGCCGCCGCCAGTCTGCGCTTCCGACGCGACGTTGCGGAACTCTGGCTCCAGCTTCAGCCGGCCGGCGAGACGCTCGGCCCAGTCGGTCACCTCGTCCGCGTCGGTGCCGGTCAAGGTGTACTGGTATGCGGCCCGGCCCGCGCGCGGCGTGATCTGGATGTCCTGGACGCTCTGGAAGGTCACGACCACGCCCGGAACGGCGGCGACGGCTGGCTCGAGCCGGCGGATGACCGCGGCGGCGTCGCCGTCGCGCCGGTCGTGCGGGCGCAGGACGATCGAGAGCCTGCCGGTGTTCGTCGTCAGGTTCGTGGCGCCGACGCCCACGACCGATACGACGCTCGACACGTCCGGGTCGCGCCGCACGATGTCTGCAACCTGACCCTGGAGGTCGCGTATGGCGGCGAAGGACACCATCGGTTCCGCCTGCATCACCGCGGTTATCGATCCGGTGTCCTGTGCCGGCAGGAAGCCCTTCGGCATCATCACGTAGAGCCACAGCGTCGCGCCGAGGGTGACCGCCGTCAGGCCCATCATCAGCGCCTCGCGCCGCAGGGCCCAGCGCAGGCTTGCGCCGTAGGCGGCGACCACGCGGCCGATCAGCCGGTCGAGGGCGGCGAGCACTCCCCCACGTTCGTCCCGGACCGGCCGGAGCAGCCGCGCGCACATCATCGGGGTGAGCGTGAGCGACACCACGGCCGACACCACGACGGCGATCGACAGCGTCAGCGCGAACTCCCGGAACATGCGCCCGACGATGCCGGTCATGAACAGGAGCGGGATGAACACCGCGATCAGCGAAACCGTGAGCGAGATGACCGTGAACCCGATCTCGCGGGCGCCCTTGAACGCCGCCGCCATCGGGTCGTCGCCCTTTTCGATGTGCCGGACGATGTTCTCGATCATCACGATCGCGTCGTCGACGACAAACCCGGCGCCGATGGTCAGCGCCATCAGCGAGAGATTGTCGAGGCTGAAACCGGCGAACCACATCACCGCGAAGGTCGCAATCAGCGACAGCGGCAGTGCAACGCCGGCGATGATCGTGGCCCTGAGCGTGCCGAGGAACATCAGCACCACGACGATGACGAGCAGGACGCTCAGCACCAGCGTGAACTGCACGTCGGCGATCGAGGCGCGGATCGTCTCTGTCCGGTCGCTGACGATTTCCAGCGATACGTCGGCGGGGATCGCCTGACGGAGGCCCGGCAGCGTCTCGCGGATATGCTTCACGGTGTCGATGACGTTGGCGCCCGGCTGGCGGAGAACGTCCAGAACAACCGCCGGCTGCCCCTGATACCAGGCGCCGACGCGCGCGTTCTCCAGACCTTCCACGACGTCAGCCACGTCGCGGACCCGGATGGTCGCATTATTGCGCTGCATGACGACGATGTCGCGATAGGCGTCGGGGTCGACGATCTGATCGTTGGCGGAGATCGTGTAGGACTGGTGGGTGCCGTCGAGCGTTCCCTTGGGGCCGGCGACGCTGGTGCCGACGATCGCCGTCCGCAGCGTTTCGAGACCGATGCCATAGGCCGCGAGCCGCGACAGATCGGCCTGGATGCGCACCGCCGGCCGGACGCCGCCCTTGACGATGACGCGCCCGATGCCGCTGACCTCGGCCAGCCGCTGGGCCAGCAGCGTGTCGGCGAGATCGCTCATCTGCCTGACCGAATAGCTGCGGGAGCGCAGTGCAATGGTCACGATCGGCGCATCGGCCGGGTTCACCTTGGCATAGGTCGGCGGGTAGGGAAGGGCGCGGGGCAGCGTGGAGCCGGCCGCATTGATCGCCGCCTGCACGTCCTGTGCGGCGCCATCGATCGCGCGGTCCAGGCCGAATTGCAGGGTGATCTGGCTGATCCCGAACGCGCTCGACGACACCATGGTCGTCAGCGCCGCGATCTGGCCCAGTTGCCGTTCGAGCGGGGCCGTCACCAGAGCGGCCATCGTTTCCGCGTCGGCGCCGGGAAGCTGCGTCGTGACCTGGATCGTCGGGAAGTCGACCTGCGGCAGGGGCGCCACGGGCAGCGACGCGTACCCGATCACGCCGCCAAGCCATACGGCAACGGCGAGCAGTGCCGTTGCGATCGGCCGGCGGATGAAGGGGGCCGAGACGCTCGTCACGACGGCGGGCGCCGCCGTCGCCGCTCCTCGCGGGGCGCGGGCTCGGCCGGCGGCGGAGCCGATGCGGCGCCGCTCACGGGACCGCCCTCGGCGACCTGAACCTGCGCCCCGTCGCTCAGCCGCGCGAACCCGGTCGTCACGACCCGATCGCCCGTGCCGACCCCGGACTGGATCACGCTCGACGTCTCGTCCTGCCGGCCGACGACGACCGGTCGCATCTTCACCGTCATGTCCGGCTGAACGACGTAGACGAACGTGCCTGTCGGCCCGCGCTGCACCGCGCCGGTCGGTACCACAGTCACGCCTTTCAGCGTGTCGACGAGAACGCGGGCGTTGACGAAGGCGCCCGGCCAGAGCGCCAGGCTCTCGTTGGGGAAGGTGGCCTTGAGCTTGATCGTCCCTGTCGTCGGATCGACGGCGTTGTCGATCACCTCGAGCCGGCCGCGGTCGACCGCGCCGCGCCCGTCGCTGGTCAGCGCCTCGACCGGGATCGGCCCGTCGGTCATGGCGCGGGCGATGCGGGGCAGCTCCTGCTGAGGGACGGAGAAGACGAGCGAGATCGGCCGGATCTGGGAGATCGTGACGATCCCGGTCGCATCCGAGGCATGAACGACGTTGCCGACGTCGATGCCGCGGATGCCCGCACGCCCGTCGATCGGCGCGACGATCGTCGTGTAGCCGAGTGTCGTCAGAGCGCTGTCGATCGCCGCCTGATCGGCGCGCACCAGCGCTTCCTGCTGCGCCACCACCGCCCGTTGCGTGTCGGCCTGCTGCCGGGTGACGGAATTGCTGGCGGCCAGGCTGACGTAGCGCTCGAGATCGCGCCGGGCGTTCTCCAGCGTCGCCATGTCCTGTGCCTTCTTGGCGACGGCCTGATCGTATTGCGCCCGGTAGAGCGCATCGTCGATGCGGGCGAGCACGTCGCCCTTCTGCACCTCCTGTCCCTCGCGGAACAGGATCTCCATCAGCCGGCCCTCGACCTGCGGCTTGACCACGACGCTGTTGCGGGCCTGGACGGTGCCCACGCCCTCGATCGTCACCGGGACGTCGGCGGTCTTTGCGTCGGCTGCGAGAATCGCGACGGGCGGGTCGCCTGCGCGAGGCTGGCCACGGTTGCCGCGGCCGCGTCCCCGTCCTTCACCGCTCCGCCCGGCCTGGGATGCGGCCTCCGACGAGGCGGGCGCGACGCTCGACGTCGACGACGCCGCCGGTTCGTGGACCGACATCGACATCAGCTGATCACGGAACGCGAACACGGCTGCCGCCAGAACCGCGACGGCCAGGAGCGGACCGACGCTTCGTTTCAACTTCGCCATCCTGGCCTGTCTCGCCGGGCTTCCGCTGCCGGGCCTTTCCTGAATGCCGGCAATCGATCCTCGCGGATGCGGCGCGGACTTTCGGTTGGGGTCACCCGATCATAGCCTCGAAGCGCTTACCAAGCACCTGTTACGGCCGGTTTCGTGTCATGTTTGTGGCGCGACGGGCTTCTCCCAGCCACCTCCCAGCGCCTGATAGAGCTGCACGACCGCCTGAAGCCGCGCGAGCTGAACCTGCAGCAGCGTCTGCTGCGCCTGAAACAGCGTCTGCTGCGTCTGCAGAACCGTGACCAGGTCGATCGTCCCCTCGCGCAACCGGCCTTCGGAGAGCTCGAAAGCTTCCCTCGTGCGGCGCACGGCCTCCCGCTGCAACACTTCCTGCCGCGCGAGCTGCCGCACCGCGCTGAGCGCGCGTTCCACGTCGCCGAACGCGTTGATCACCGCCTGTCGGTAGTTGGCGAGGCTCTCGTCCTGGGCCGCCCGGGCCTGGTCGACCTGGGCCGCGATGCGATCGCCGTCGAGGATCGGCTGCGTCAGCCCGGCCGCGACCGAATAGAAGGTGGAGGCGGGCTCAAAGAGGCTGGAAAGCGCCGCCGTCGCCAGGCCGCCCTGTCCGGTCAGCACGATGCGAGGGAAGTACTGCGCCCGCGCGGCCGCGACGTCCTGACGCGCCGCTGCCAGCTGCGCTTCGGCGATCGCGACGTCCTGGCGTCGCGTCAGCACCTCGGACGGGATGCCGGGCAGCGGTCTGGGAACCGTCAGCCTGCTCATGCTGCCGCCGGCGACGCTGAGCCGTTGCGCGGGCATGCCGAGGAAGACCGCGAGCGTCGCGGCGGATTGCTCGATCTGCTGCTGGAGCGGCGGGATCGTCGCCCGCTGCTGGGCGACGATGCTCTGCTGCTCGGCCAGTTCGAGCGACGTCGCCGTTCCCGCCGTGATCCGCTGCTCGATCACGCCGAGCACGCGTGTGGCGCTCGCGACGTTCTCGCGTGCGATCCGCAGCCGGTCCTGCGCCGCGAGCAGCGTGAAATAGGTGTTCGCGACGCCGGTACTCGTGGACAGTTCCAGCGCCGCGCGGTCGAACCGGGTCGCCAGCGCAGTCTGGGCCGCGGCTTCCCGGCCGGCGCGAATGCGACCCCAGACGTCCAGCTCCAGACTGCCGTCGACGCTGAGGTCGAAGCTGTTGCGCCCGCTGCCGACGGTGCCGCGTCCGGACGCATTGCCGTTCGATCGGCTGCGCCCCGCCGAGAAGCCGCCGTCCGCGATGGGAAACAGCGTCACGCTCGCCAAGCGCGTCTGGGCCTCCGCCTGCCGGACCCGGGCTGCGGCCGCCGCGAGATCGAGATTGTCGGCGCGGGCGGCCTCGACCAGCCGCGTCAGTTCGGGCGAACGGAACTGACGCCACCACGCGACGTCCGCCTCGGTCGCGCCGGGTCGCGCCCGCGCCTGCGTTGCGCGCCAGGTGGCAGGGACGTCGAGCTGCGGCTCCCCTACGTCCGCCGCGACGCAGCCGGCCAGACCCAGGGCGCACAGCCAGGCGACGCCGGTCGTCTGCGCTCCTTTACCGATCCTGGACAAACCCGTCAGCCGCACGAAGCACTCCGGAGCACGGGCAACCGGTAACCGAAACGTTGCCTTTCTCCTATGGTTTCAACCGGGCGACGGTGTCCAGAGCGCGGCAACGCCGCAGTGGCGCCGCCCACCGGATTGCGGCAATGTCGCAGAAGATCCCGGAGGTTCGGAATGCTCTTGCGGCTCATGTTCCTGTTCGTCGCGCTCGTTTCGGGCGGATTTGCCGCTGCCAGTGAGCCGCGCGACGAACTCATGGTCTGGGACCGCGTCTATCTGGTGCCGGACCCGAACGCGGGCACGGTCGGTTTCCAGATGATCGTCAACGCCGGCTGCGCCGACGAGGCCGACGGGGACTGTCGCGGTCTGGCGCATTATCTCGAGCATCTGCTCCTCGTCGGCCGGAATGCAGAGCATGGCGACAATCTGCTGCGCTTCTTCGGCGATGGCTCGTCGAACGGCTGGACCAACAGCTACGCGACCGCCTACACGCACCGTTTTCCGCTGAAGCCCGACGGCGTCGCCGACTCCCTCGATCGCCTGTTCGGGTTCTACGCCGCGCGACTGAAGGGCTTCGAGATCGCGCCGGCCGAAGCGGAACGCGAGCGGAACGTCGTGTTGCAGGAGTATAATCTGCGCTACGCCAACAACCCGCTGAACTGGGCCCAGCGGCAGGTCGACCAGCGGCTGCTTCCCGGGCATCCGCTCGGCCAGTGGACGAGCGGCACGCCCGAGACGATCCGGGCGCTGACGGTCGCCGACGCCCGCGCCTTTCATGCCCGCTGGTATTCCCGCGCGAACGTGCATTTCGTCGTGACCGGCAACGTTCCGGCCGATACGGTCCGGGCGGCCGCGTTGCGCAGCCTCGGCCCGGTCGAGCGCGGTGAAGCGTCGTCGCGTGACTGGCTCCGCATCCCGACGCTGCCGCCGCTCGAGGAGCGCATGGCGCTATCGGCACGAGAGGTCACGGAGCAATCGGTCGGTCTTTCCCGCATCGCGTCCGTGAGCGGCGAGCCGTCGTTCAACGACCTCGCGGCCAATTCGATCGTCTCGGCGTTTCTCGCGAGCAAGCTGCCCGGCAGCCCGCATGCTGTGCTCGTCGAGGAGAAAGGGCTGAC
>CAZVMY010000168.1:0-6643 GCA_964628955.1 uncultured Methylocystis sp. | reverse complement strand
GGCGCTCGGCGGCATCAAGGACATGGGCGGCACGCCGGACCTGATCTTCATCATCGACACCAACAAGGAACAGCTGGCGATCCAGGAGGCCAAGCGCCTCGGGATCCCGGTCGCGGCGATCGTGGACACGAACAGCGATCCTGACGGCATCACCTTCGCGGTGCCTGCCAACGACGATGCGAGCCGGGCAATCGTGCTCTATTGCGACCTCGTCGCGAACGCGGCGATCGACGGGATCTCTCGTGCCCAGGGTGATGTCGGCATCGATCTCGGCGCGGTCGAGGCGCCCATCGTCGAACCCGTGCTCGCGGAGCCGGTCGGCGTCGTCGGGGAAGACGTGTTCGAACGGCTGTCCGCGCCTCGCGGCGCGCCGGACGACCTCACCAAGCTCGCCGGGGTGGGTTACGAGCTCGAGAAGAACCTGAACGAAGCGGGCATCTTCCATTACTGGCAGCTGGCGGCGATGACACCGGCCGATGCCGAGAAGCTCGACACGGACCTCAAGCTCAAGGGCCGTGTCCAGGCCGATCACTGGATCGACAGGGCCCGACAGCTCGTGGCCGGCGCCTGACGCACGGCCGGGTATCGGCATGACAATCGGCCCGGACCGCGGCGCGGACCGGGGCGCCATATCGGCATGCGGCGGCAGATCGGCCGGCTCCGCGACCTGAGGGATGGGGGACATGGCAGAGATCACTGTCGCGATGGTCAAGGACCTTCGCGAGAAGACCGGCGCCGGCATGATGGATTGCAAGGGCGCCTTGAACGAAACGGGCGGCGACATCGAGGCGGCGATCGACTGGCTCCGCAAGAAGGGGCTGGCGCGCGCCGCGAAGAAGTCCGGACGCATCGCGGCCGAGGGCCTCGTGGCCATCGCGGTCGCAGGGCTCCGGGGCGTGGTGGTCGAGGTAAATTCCGAAACCGACTTCGTCGCACGCAACGACCTGTTCCAGGCGCTCGTGCGCAACGTCGCCGGTGTCGCCCTGACGGACGGAACCGACCTCGAGACGCTGCGCGAGGCGAGCTATCCCGGCGGCGGCACCGTCGCCGAGGCGATCGCCTCGGCGGTCGCCACGGTCGGCGAGAACATGACCCTGCGCCGCGCCGCCGCGCTGGAGGTGCCGGCGGGCGTGATCGCCCATTACATTCACGGCAGCGTCGCGGACGGCCTCGGCAAGATCGGCGTGATCGTCGCGCTGTCCTCGACCGGTTCGCCCGACGTGCTGGCACCGCTCGGCCGCCAGATCGCGATGCATGTCGCCGCGGCCAGTCCGCAGGCCCTCGACGCCTCCGGACTCGACCCCGCCGTGCTGGAGCGCGAAAAGGCGATCCTGATCGAGAAGAACGCCGGGAAACCGGCGGCGGTGCTCGACAAGATCGTCGAGAGCGGCCTGAAGTCCTACTACAAGGAAGTGT
Organism: uncultured Methylocystis sp.; assembly: GCA_964628955.1. GTDB lineage: Bacteria > Pseudomonadota > Alphaproteobacteria > Rhizobiales > Beijerinckiaceae > CAZVMY01. Next base: position 5,227 of record CAZVMY010000168.1, on the reverse strand, counting down.
GCCTGCTCGATCAGCCCTATATCCACGATCCGTCCAAGACGGTCGCTCAGGCCGTGCGCGAGAGCGAAGGCAAGGCGGGTGCGCCGGTGTCTCTGACGGGGTTCCTGCGGTATGCGCTCGGCGAGGGCATCGAGCGTCCGGACAACGACTTCGCGGCCGAAGTCGCGGCGGCGGCCAAGGTCTGAGGGCCGACTGCGAACTCGCGCGTGCCTTGTTTTCGCCGCTGCGGCCGGGGTTAGTCCGGTGACGAGGATTGAGGCGCGATGCAGCGGGTGATGGTGAAACTGTCCGGCGAGGCCCTGATGGGGCCGGAGAAGTTCGGACTGCATGCGGCGACGATCACCGCGATGGCCAACGATCTCGCCGCCTGCGCCAGAGCCGGTCAGCAGGTCGCGGTCGTGGTCGGCGGCGGCAACCTGTTCCGAGGTCTGCAGGGCGCCGCCAACGGCATCGACCGCGCGACCGCCGATTCGATCGGTATGCTCGCGACGGTGATGAACGGTCTGGCGCTCGAGAATGCGATCGAAGCGGTCGGGCAGCCGGCACGCTGTCTGTCCGCGATCGCCATGCCGAGCCTGTGCGAGCCCTATGCACGACAGACTGCGCTCAATCACCTGAAGAAGGGGCGGGTGGTGGTGCTGTCGGGCGGCACGGGAAACCCGTTCTTCACGACCGATTCGGGTGCCGCGCTGCGCGCGGTCGAACTCGGCTGCGACGTGCTGCTCAAGGCGACCCAGGTCGACGGCATCTATACCGCCGATCCGAAGAAGGTGCCTGACGCGACCCGCTTCGACCGGCTGACGCACGACGAGGCGATCCGGCGCAATCTGGCGGTGATGGACACGGCGGCCTTTGCCCTTGCCCGCGAGAATGGCCTGCCCATAATCGTGTTCTCGATTCACGAGTCCGGAGCGATCTCGCGGGTGCTGCGCGGTGAGGGACGGTTCACGCGTGTCGATCCGGCATGACGACCCGGCCAACCCCCGGCGGCCGTCGCCTCGAAAGCGCGACAGAGCGGTGAGCGGAAACAGATGAGCAGCCAGCAGTTCGATCTCGCCGAGCTCAAGCGGCGTATGCAGGGCGCGATCCAGGCGCTGCGTCACGATCTGGGTTCCCTGCGCACCGGCCGGGCCTCGCCATCGCTCGTCGAACCCATCCAGGTCCAGGCTTACGGCGCCTCGATGCCGATGAACCAGGTCGCGACGGTGAGCGTGCCGGAAGCTCGCTTGCTCAGCATCCAGGTCTGGGACCGCGGCATGGTCCAGGCCGTGGAGAAGGCGATCATGACGTCCGATCTCGGCCTGACGCCGCAGACCGAAGGCCAGGTGATCCGGCTGCGCATTCCGGAGATGAATCAGCAGCGTCGTCAGGAAATGGTCAAGGTCGCGCATAAATACGGCGAGCAGGCCAGGGTCGCCGTCCGCCACGTCCGTCGCGACGGCATGGACCTTCTGAAGAAACTGGAGAAAGATGGCGACATCAGCGAGGATGACGGCGGCAGGATGTCGGAGCAGGTCCAGAAGGCGACCGATCAGGCGATCGCCGACGTCGATCAGCTTCTGGCGGCCAAGGAAAAAGAGATCATGCAGGTCTGACCTGGGATCCGACGCCATGTCAGGCGTGGTCGGGGCTGAGGTGAGGGTCTCCGGGATTCGGTTCTGAGAGTGCAGGTCTGAGGTTGACTGACGCCGGGATGGACCAGAACTGAGATGGGCGCTGAACGCTGGGACATGGCGGTTGACTCGCCTCAGGCCAAGGTCGAGCCGCGAAACCTTGCAGGCGTCGGCCGCTTCCCCCGCCATATCGCGATCATCATGGACGGCAACGGCCGGTGGGCGGAACGGCGCGGCCTGCCGCGGGCCGAAGGTCACCGGCGCGGCGTCGTCGCAGTCCGGCGGACCGTCGAGGCAGCGATCGCGCTCGATGTACGTTACCTGACGATCTACAGTTTCTCGGCCGAGAACTGGAGCCGGCCGGCCGCCGAGGTCGACGAGATCATGGGGCTGCTCAAGCGGTTCATCCGCAACGACCTCGCCGATCTCCATCGCAACAACGTCAAGGTCCTGATCCTCGGCGAACGCGATACGCTCGCAGCCGACCTCCGGCTGCTGCTCGACGAGGCGGAGCACGTCACCCAGGGCAACACCGGCCTGACCCTCTGTGTCGCGTTCAACTATGGCGGCCGGCAGGAGATCGCCCTTGCTGCGCGGCGGATCGGCGAGGCCGTCGCGCGCGGGGAACTCGATCCCAGCACCATCGACGCGAATGCGCTCAACGCGCATCTCGGCACCGCGGGCCTGCCCGATCCCGATCTCCTCATCCGCACCTCTGGCGAACAGCGGCTGTCGAACTTCCTGCTCTGGCAGGCCGCCTATGCCGAGTTCGTGTTTCTGCCGGTGCTCTGGCCGGACTTCGACCGGCATGCCTTCGAGGAGGCCCTCGGGATCTACGCGGCGCGTGGTCGACGGTTCGGCGGCGTCGTGGGCTCGCCGTGATCCGGTCGTCCAGCCCGAGCGGGAGAGATCGGTCACCGAACGGACGGACGAAGTGGTCCCCCATGCTCGTCGTCGGTTGAAACCGGCTCCCGTGTCGTGGCGCCCGTCGTCCGAACTGACGAAGCGCTTCGTGTCGGGCGTCGTAATGGCGGCGGCGGCGCTGATCAGCGGTGTCGTCGGTGGCCCGCTGTTCGTCCTCTTCTGGCTGGCGGCGGCCCTCGCCGTCGCGTTCGAGTGGCAGCGGCTGATCGGCCGTGCCGCGCTGGCGCCGCGGGTGGCCCTCGCGGCCTTCGGCGTTGTGGCGGCCGGCGCTGCCTGGCTTGCGGGCCAGCCGGCGCTTGGTCTCGGCGTCGGGATCGCGGCCCTCGCCGCCGGGTTCGCCCATCGTCCGACTTTCCTCTGGAACGTATCCGGCGTGATCTACGCCGCGGCCCTCGCCGCGGGTGTCCTGGTCATCCGGCTCTCGGCGGATGATGGTCTGCTGGCGTTCCTCTGGCTGTTCGCCGTGGTCTGGCCGACCGACGTCGGCGCCTATTTCGCCGGCAGGGCCCTCGGAGGGCCGAAGCTCTGGCCAGCCATCAGTCCGCGCAAGACGTGGTCTGGCCTGATCGGGGGAGTCTTGGCCGCGGCCGCGGCGTCGCTGCTGGTCCTGACGCTCGGCAACGTCACTGTGCGCCTGCAACATCTCCTGTTGGCCGTGGCACTCGCACTGGCCTCCCAGGCTGGCGATTTTCTGGAAAGCTGGGTCAAGCGCTGCTTCGGCGCGAAGGATACCGGCGGCCTGATTCCCGGTCACGGCGGCGTCATGGACCGGCTCGACGGCTTCATCGCGGCCGTCGTCCTCGCCGCGCTCATCGGTCTGGTCAGGGGAGGGCCCGACGCGGTCGCGACGGGCCTCATCCGCTGGTGACGACGTTTACCATGCGGTTGGGTTTTCCCCCGCCGCCGTCGCTCGCCGTGCCATCTTCGCAGCGTTAAGAATCAGTAAACGATGTCGATCGATGTCGCGCTTTCGACATGATCGAAGCCGATGCAGGCCACAGGACGCAGGGATCTCGCGATGGGCTTTATCGAGGCGGTCGGCGGCAACGTCGCTTGGTTCTTCAGCTATCTTCTGCCGTTCCTGTTCGTCCTTTCGATCGTGATCTTCGTGCACGAGCTCGGCCATTTCCTGGTGGGGCGCTGGTGTGGCGTCGGCGTGAAGGTGTTCGCGCTGGGTTTCGGTCCCGAACTCGCAGGGTTCACGGACCGACGTGGAACGCGCTGGCGCCTGGCCGCGATCCCGCTCGGCGGCTACGTCAAGTTCGCCGGCGACGCGAATGCCGCCAGCCAGCCCGACGGGGCAGCTGCGGCCATGATGAGCGAGGCCGAGAAGCGCGAGAGCTTCATGCACAAGTCGGTGGCCCAGCGGTCTGCGATCGTGGCTGCCGGGCCCATCGCCAACTTCCTTCTGGCGATCGCGATCTTCACGGCGACCTTCATGGCCGTCGGCCAGAGCTTCCTCAATCCGATCGTCGGCGAGGTTATCGCGGGCGGCGCTGCCGAACGGGCGGGATTCGTCGCGGGCGATCGCATCGTCTCGATCGACGGTCGCGAGATCAGGCAATTCGAGCAGATCCAGCGTGTGGTCTCCGGCAGCGCCGACGCGCCCCTCGCCTTCGTCGTTGAGCGGGACGGCCGGCAGGTCAACCTGGTGGCGACGCCGGAGCTGCGGGAATTCAGCACCCGCTTCGGCAAGCTGCGGCAGGGTGTGATCGGCCTGCGCGCGAGCACCGACCCCGCGGACCGGCAGTTCGAGCAGCTCGGGCCGGCGGAGGCCCTGAGTCGCGGCGCTGCGGAGACGTGGTTCGTGGTCGACCGCACGTTCGCCTATATCGGCGGGATGATTGCGGGCCGGGAATCGGCCGATCAGCTCAGCGGTCCGATGCGCATCGCGCAGGTTTCGGGCGAGGTGGCGAAGGTCGGCGTGGCGCCGCTGCTCAATCTCGCGGCGATCCTCTCGGTCTCCATCGGCCTCATCAACCTTTTCCCCATCCCGATGCTGGACGGCGGACACCTCGTGTTCTACGCGTTGGAGGCTCTTCGGCGCCGGCCACTGAGTGAACGCACGCAGGAGATCGGATTCAGGATCGGATTCGCGCTCGTCATCATGCTGATGATCTTCGCGACGTGGAACGATATCCTGCATCTGCGATCGCTTTGATAGGCAAGGCGAATCGACGCCGGTTACCGGACCGGCGTGGCGTGGCGGCCACTGCTAATCCTTTTTAAAGCCTGCCTTTGAAACCAAGTTTGCATCGATCGGGAAACTGTTTAGAAACCGAAAACCGCCGGCCGAGGCCCGTTCGCCGGTGGCGATGTCGATTGCACTGACGAATGTGGACGGATGATTTGATGAAGGCTCTCCCTGGCTCTGCCCGGCTGAAGAACTGGATCGCATCGATCGTTCTGTTCGCCTCGCTGTTCGCGGCTGCGGGCGCCTCCGCGCAATCCGTCGTCGTTCAGGGCAACCAGCGCGTCGACAGCGAAACGATCCGCTCTTACTTCGGTCCTGGCCGGACCGACGGCGCCGGTCTCGACGAGGCCGTGAAGGATCTCTACGCGACCGGCCGCTTTTCCGACGTCCGTGTGCGGCGTGCAGGCGGCAGCATCGTCGTGAGCGTGGTCGAGAACGCAGTCGTCAACCGAGTCACGATCGACGGCAACAGCCGGATCAAGAGCGACCAGATCTT
>CAZVMY010000167.1:0-6651 GCA_964628955.1 uncultured Methylocystis sp. | reverse complement strand
CAGACCGGCATGGCCGGTCAGCGACATGGCGCGGGTGAAGAAGCGCGAGTAGAGCAGATGCAGGATCGCGTGCTCGACGCCGCCGATATACTGGTCGACCGGCAGCCAATGGTCGACGGCCGACGGTGTCGTCGGCGCCGTTTCGTTCGTCGGATCGGTGAAGCGGGCGAAATACCAGGACGAGTCCACGAAGGTGTCCATGGTGTCCGTCTCGCGGCGCGCCGGCGCACCGCAGGACGGGCAGGAACACTGCTTCCAGGTCGGATGCCGATCGAGCGGGTTGCCCGGCTGGTCGAACGTGACGTCCTCCGGCAGCGTGACCGGAAGATCGGTCTCCGGAACCGGCACGGTGCCGCAATTCTCGCAATGGACGATCGGGATCGGACAGCCCCAGTAGCGCTGCCTCGAAATGCCCCAGTCGCGCAGGCGGTAGTTGACCTTGCGCTCGGCTACGGGCCGGCCGTCACGCCACTCGGCCGCCAGCCGGTCGGCAACCGCCTCCCAGGCATCGTCGTTGGTCATGCCGTCGAGGAAGCCGGAATTGATCATCGTGCCGCTGCCGTCATAGGGGGCGTCGCCGATCGTGAACGATGCCGGATCGGCATCTGGCGGCAGAACGACCGGAAGCACCGGGAGTCCGTACTTTCGCGCGAACTCGAGGTCACGCTGGTCATGCGCGGGGCAGCCGAACAGCGCTCCGGTTCCGTAATCCATGAGGACAAAATTCGCGACGTAGACCGGCAGGCTGCGGTCCGGAGCGAGCGGATGCCGGACGCGCAGACCTGTGTCGAAGCCGAGCTTCTCGGCCTGCTCGATCGTGGCGACGGAGGTGCCCATCCGCCGGCAGTCCTCGCAGAAGGCGGCGAGATCGGGATCGGCGGCCGCAGCCGCCCGCGCGAGCGGATGGTCTGCGGCGATCGCCATGAAACTGGCCCCGAACAGCGTGTCGATGCGCGTCGAATAGCAGACGATCTCGTCCAGCCCGAGGTTCGACCCGGCGTCGACGAGCGCGAAACGGACCTGGGCGCCTTCCGACCTGCCGATCCAGTTGCGCTGCATCAGGCGCACCTTGTCCGGCCAGCGATCCAGCCCATCGAGCGCCGCGATCAGCTCGTCGGAATATTGCGTGATCCGCAGGAACCATTGCGTGAGTTCGCGCTGCTCCACGATGGCGCCGGATCGCCAGCCCCTCCCGTCGATCACCTGTTCGTTCGCGAGCACCGTCTGGTCGACGGGGTCCCAGTTGACCTTGGAGACCTTGCGCTCGACGAGGCCCGGCGCAAGGAAATCGAGGAAGAGCTTCTGCTGGTGGCGGTAATAGGCGGGATCGCAGGTCGCGATTTCCCGGCTCCAGTCCAGCGACAGCCCCATGACCTTCAGCTGCGCGCGCATCGCAGCGATGTTGGCGTAGGTCCAGGTGGCCGGGTGGGTGTCGTTCTGCATCGCGGCATTCTCGGCCGGCATGCCGAACGCGTCCCAGCCCATCGGATGCAGGACGTTGAAGCCGCGCGCGCGCTTGTAGCGGGCGACCACGTCGCCCATCGCGTAGTTGCGCACGTGCCCCATGTGGATCCGGCCGGAAGGATAGGGAAACATCTCGAGGACGTAGTACTTCGGCCGCGGGTCGTCGTTGACCGTCCGGAACACGTTTCCGTCGTCCCAGATTTTCTGCCATCTGGGCTCGGCTTCGCGGGCGTTGTAGCGGTCGTTGCGCATCGTCGGGATCGGCTCGGCTTCGGACCGACGTCGCCCTGGCGCCGCGTCCGGGCTCCCTGCGATGTCGTCTCGTCTGCGGGATCGTCGTCGTGTTAGGACACGAAAGGGCCGACAGGGTCAAGAATCGGAGCTTGGGCATGTATACGCTCTTCGCGCGCGCCGGCTGGGGATCGGTCATCGTCGAGGCGCAGCTCGCGCTGTACGGACTCTCGTACCGGCTGGAGGAGGTCGGCGACCTGTTCGCCTCGTCGGAGGCGCGCGACGCCTTGTCGGCGGTCAATCCGCTGGCGCAGCTCCCGACCCTGCTGCTGCCGGACGGCACCATCCTGACCGAGAGCGCCGCCATTACCCTGCTTCTGGCAGAACAGGTCGGCGACGACGCCCTGGTGCCTCGCGAGGGTGCCCGGGAACGTCCGGCCTTCCTGCGCTGGCTCGTGTTCCTCGTCGCCAACGTCTATCCGACCTTCACCTATGCGGACGATCCGGCTCGCTTCGTTCCGGACGGCGCGCCGGCCGAATCCTTCAGGACGAGCATCGACGAGTATCGCAAGCGCCTCTGGCGGATGACCGAGGCCGCGGCCACGGCCGACCCCTGGTTTCTCGGACCGAGGTTCAGCGCCCTCGACATCTATCTCTGCGCGATGACGCGCTGGACCCCGAAGCGCCCGTGGTTCGCGGCCGAGACGCCGAAGCTTGCGGGGATCGCCGGGCGGACGGAGAGCGAGCCGCGGCTGGCCGCCGTCTGGGCGCGAAACTTTCCGGCGAGCTGACGCCGGTGTCCGGACTGGCTGACGTCGAGCGGGCGATCCGGCGCGCCGAGGCCGATTACAATCGGCCGCGGGACAGCGTCCGGCTGATCGCCGTGTCCAAGACCTATGGCGCCGACGCGATCAGGCCGCTGGTCGACGCAGGCCAGCGCCGCTTTGGCGAGAACCGCGTGCAGGAGGCGCAGGCGAAGTGGCCGGCGCTCCGGAGCGCCGCGCCCGATCTGGACCTGCACCTCATCGGACCGCTCCAGAGCAACAAGACCCGGGATGCCATGGCACTGTTCGACGCGATCCACTCCCTCGACCGGCCGAAGCTGGCGCGGGCGATCGCCGAGGAAGCCGCGCGGATCGGCCGCTGCCCGGACCTGTTCGTGCAGGTCAATACGGGCGCGGAACCGCAGAAGGCGGGCATCCTGCCGGCGGACGCCGACGGGTTTGTGGCCGAATGCAGGGATGTGCTCGGTCTGCCCGTCGTGGGGCTGATGTGCATTCCGCCGATCGGTCTACCGCCGTCGCCGCATTTCGCGATGCTAGCCATGCTGGCGCAGCGCAACGGCCTCTCCTGCCTGTCGATGGGCATGAGCGCCGATTTTGAGGCAGCCATACAGCTGGGCGCGACACATGTGCGGGTGGGCAGCGCGATCTTCGGCGAGCGCCGCTCGTCGGGCGCGACGGTGCCGGGCTAGCCGAACACGATCCGCGAGCCGGGTCGCAGTCTGGCCACGATGCGGCGGAGAATGCGATGATCGAGCGCGAGGCAGCCTTCGGTCGGCAGCAGGCCCGGGCGCGCCGCGTGAAGGAAGATCGCGCTGCCGCGACCGGTGATGGCAGGGTGATCGTTGTAGCCGAGTTCGACGACGATGTCGTAGAGATGGTCGTCACGCGTCAGCGTCTCGTGGCTCGCGGCGAAGGGAGCCCGGACCGGCCGATTGTAGCGGCGGTGACCGGGCGCGTCGCACCACAGGTCCGTCGGTCCGATCGGCCGCAACGGCAGCGCAGTCCGCGGGCGGGCCAAGCGGTCCGGCCGCCACCAGACGCGCCTGATGGGGAAGCTGCCGCGCGGCGTGCAGCCGTCCCCCTCGCGCTTGACGGACCGTATGCCTTGGCGGCCAACCGCTCCAGGAAAGGCCCAGTCGCCGAAGCGGACGACCACCCGATGCGCCGGCGTTCCGCAATGGTTCACTCGTAAACGAAGGACGCTCATGTCGATGCATCCTCAGGTTGTCGACAAACCCACGAATTCGTGTGCCAGCGCACGACCCGATCACGGAACGTGAGCCCGACGTGTTGTGTCCACTTGAATTTTGAACGGCGGTTCTGCAATTTGCCTTGGCGAACGAAACCGAATTCCAAGGCGAACCAACGGCTTGAACGACTCGCGTCGCGAGCGGCCGTCTGGTGGACGATACGGGTTTGCGTGGGATTCGCTCCGATCAACAACAGATCCGCAGGTGATCACATGGTGAAGACATGAGCAACGCACGCAAGGTTCTTCTCGTCGACGACGATACCGATCTCAGGGAAAGTCTCGCCGAGCAGCTGACGCTCCACGAGGAGTTCAGCATCCAGACGGCAGGCACGGCCACCGAGGGCGTGAACGCCGCCAAGAAGGAGCATCTCGATCTCGTCCTGATGGACGTGGGGCTGCCCGATATGGATGGGCGCGAAGCCGTGAAGCTCCTGCGCAGGAACGGCTTCAAGAGTCCGATCATCATGCTCACGGGCAATGATTCGGAAGCCGATACCGTCCTCGGTCTCGAGGCGGGCGCGAACGACTACGTGACGAAGCCGTTCCGCTTCGCCGTTCTCCTGGCACGAGTCCGGGCGCATCTGCGTCAGCACGAGGCAAGCGAGGACGCGATGTTCACGATCGGACCCTACAGCTTCCGGCCCAGCGCAAAACTGCTGACGACCGACAAGGGTGGGAAAATCCGGTTGACCGAAAAAGAGACCGCGATCCTGCGTTATCTTTATCGCGCCGGACAGCGCGTGGTGACCCGAGACATCCTTCTTCAGGAGGTTTGGGGGTACAATGCAGCCGTGACTACGCATACGCTTGAGACTCACGTGTACCGTCTGCGGCAAAAGATCGAGAAGGACCCTTCCGAGGCGAAGCTTCTCGTCACTGATGCCGGCGGCTACAAGCTGATGCCCTGACGCGTCGTCCCGCTGCCATTCGCGCGTCCGTGGGTCGAGGCATAAGCTGGACCCGGAGGAGGACGTCGCGTTGGCGCTCGACGATGACATCGATTTTCTCAGGATCATCCCGATTTTTTCCCGCTTCGAGACCGAAGCGCTGCGTCTGATCGCCTTTTCGGCCGAAACCCGCATTCTGCGCGCCGGAGACGTGCTGTTTCGCAGGGGTGACGTCTCGGATGGTGGCTATGTCGTGATGGCCGGACGGTTCGCCTTCGACGTCAACGACGATGGCGCTCCCAACGGAACCATGATCGGCGCGGGTGCGCTGATCGGCGCCGCGGCCCTGTTCGCCGAGACCGCACGCCCTGCCACGGCAATCGCACGTGAGCCGTCCACCGTCCTCAAGGTCTCCCGCGCCCTGATGAGCCGCGTCCTCGACAGTTATCCACAGACGGCGCGCGCGCTTCGCGAGCAGCTCTCCCAGTCGGTGGACGAGATGGCCAAGGGATTGTCGGAAGTCGGCCGCCTGCTCACCACAGCCTGCAAGGTCTGAAGGCTCGTCAAGCTGAGGCTTCCGCGTGCCGATTTTCGGCCGCGGCAGGCTCAGAGCTCGAACGTCACGGTGACCGGAACGTGGTCCGACGGCCGCAGCCAGCCGCGCGCCTCGCGGTCGATCCGGATGCCGGCGATGCCGGGCGCCAGATCCGGCGTCGTCCAGATGTGATCGAGACGGCGGCCCTTGTCCGCGGCCGACCAATCCGGAGAGCGATAGCTCCACCAGGTGTAGACCCGTTCCGGCTCGGGCTTCGTCTGGCGCACCGCGTCGATCCAGCCGCCGTCCACCCGCACCGCCTCCAGGCCGCTCGTTTCCACCGGCGTGTGGCTGACCACGTCCAGCAGCGCCTTATGGTTCCAGACGTCGGTTTCATAGGGCGCGATGTTGAGATCGCCGACGAGAATGCTCCGGCTGCGCGAAGGCCGACCCGCAGCCGACCACGCCCGCATCTCGCCGATGAAGCCGAGCTTGTGCGCGAACTTGGCGTTCACCAGTGGATCGGCGACGTCGCCGCCGGCCGGCACGTAGTAGTTGTGGACGGTGATCGGCGGCTCGTCGCGCCCCGTCAGTCGCGACACGTCGAGCCCGGCCGAGATATGGCGGCAGTCTGCGCGGTCTACGTAGCGGCCGCGATCGACGTCACGCAGCGGCACCTTCGAGAAGATCGCGACGCCGTTGTAGCCCTTCTGGCCGCAGACCGCCGCATGTTCGAAGCCCATCCGGCGCACGGCCGCGAGCGGGAAATGCTCGTCGGGACACTTCGTCTCCTGGAGACAGAGAACGTCCGGCCCGATCTCGGCGGCGACACGCGCCACCTGATCGATCCGCAGTCGGACCGAATTGATGTTCCAGGTGGTGATCTTGAGCTGCAAGGTCGCTCCGCTCCGGAGCGGTCAGTTCGAGTCGCGCGGGACCGGCGTGAGATAATCGATCACGAACTGCTTCTGATCGGGCTTGCGCGAGAGGTCGAGGTTCGAGAGCGAAACCCGCGTGTCGTAGCCCTGAGGATCGGTGATCGTCCAGCCCTTGAGCAGGTAGTCGGGGCCGGTGAACTGGATCCGGATGCGCGAGGTGCCGGCGACGGTGTTCCTGTCCTCGATCGTCAGCACGACCTCGGTCCCCTCGCGTTCGACGCCGAGAACGGTCGCGTCCTTGGCGACGTCGATCCGCTCGGCGGTAAGGAACTTCAGCGGTGTCTGGCCGATGCCGTAGAGATTGCGCTCGCCAAGCTTACGGTCGAGCACCGCGACGTTGCGCCCATCCGCGATGACCAGAACGGGCGTCGGGCGATCGTACTCGAAACGCAGCTTGCCGGGTCGACTGAGCGACAGCGTGCCGGTGGTCCGTTTGCCGTCTGGCGCGATCTGAACGAAGTCGCCGACCGCGTTCACCATTCCGTTCAGCGAGGCATTGATCCGGTCGATCATGGCGCGCGGGGTGGTCTCCGCGGGCGCCGTTGCCTTTGCCGCCGGG
>CAZVMY010000166.1:6396-6654 GCA_964628955.1 uncultured Methylocystis sp. | reverse complement strand
TCACCCAAATTGGCGATCATCGATTCCTGTCCGCCTCCGAACAGTCCGGTCAAGGCGAAAACGGGCATCAATAAGGTCAACACCACGAGGATGCGCGGGGCATCACGAAATCCGGCGGTTATAATGAACCCAAACAATAAGAACAATTCAATATTTAGTTCCATTTAGTGCCCCTTTGGATGACCACACTCCCAGACCCAATATTTCATCATAATTTCCATCTGCGACACCACGCTGGCGGAACGACCAATCGACATT
>CAZVMY010000166.1:0-6386 GCA_964628955.1 uncultured Methylocystis sp. | reverse complement strand
CGCTCTTGATCGAAGCACAACTTGACTTCGAATGCAGTACCGATCGCAATCGACTCGCCACTTTCTCGATCTATTGTGTGCGGCATATTGCCTGGCTTGTGAAGCCCAATTGTCACACTCGCGGGAAATTGTCCCCCGGAGATAATTCGTGATCCGGCGACGCGAACGAAGGCCCCCCAACATAGTTAATGAGGTGGCGCATCGACCGCCACACCCGTCACTGGCCAGCCTCATTTCGATCGCCCTCAACCGTTCATCATGAACGGGAAACGGTTAAAAAATCGTTGAGATTTTTGGTCCATTGGCGTACTAATTAGGTGTCCGTGGGATGTGAGTAGTGAGGATCATTATGGCTAACGACTTGCGCGCGTCTCTTTTACTTTCGTCGCGACATGTCGAGGCACCCCGCGCAGATATGTCAGCAAAACCGTCGTTCGACCCAAACTTTGCCGGCTTTCCCGGTGCGCGCGCCCTGTTCTCGCGCGCCCTGTCGTGGGCAGTTCCGCGTCGAGACGCTTCCCCCCTTGTCGATTCAGCGGGTGATGCGTGGCGCGGCAAGCGTATTCTGGACATTGCCGGCACGCTTATGCTTGCGCCCGCTGCGCTGATCATCGTCGCCGTTGCGGCGTTGCTGATCCTCGTGACCTGCGGCCGGCCGGTGTTCTTCTTCCAGAAGCGCGTCGGTGCGTTCGGGCGGGTTTTCTCGATCTACAAGCTGAGGACGATGTCGAGCGGGCGGTGCACGATCGAGCCGACCCGCGAGTCTGATCCGCGCATCACGCCGCTCGGCCACGCCTTGCGCAAGTACCGCATCGACGAACTGCCGCAGCTCCTGAACGTGCTCAAGGGCGACATGTCGCTCATCGGGCCGCGTCCGGAACAGCCGCATCTGGTCGACGTCTATCGGCAATCCATTCCGCGGTTCGGCGAGCGCCACGCCGTGAAACCCGGGATCACCGGCCTCGCGCAGGTCTGCTACAAGTATGCGGCCGATGCCGGCGAGACGCGCAACAAGGTCCGTTACGACCTGCTCTATGTTCGGCGGAAGTCGCTGGCGCTCGATCTATGGATCGGAATCCGCACGATCGCGACGGTCCTGCGCGGTTCGGGCGCCCGCTGAGACGCGACCGGGGATCGGCGGCTCACACGCCGGTCCTCTCCTTCGATGGACGAGCGATTTGACCCGCCGCATCGGCTGATGCGGCGGGTAAATCGCGCTCTCCAGACAAGACCGGGGGACCCGCCCCGCTTCCCGGACCGGCACGCGTCTGTCATGTGACGAGAAACGGCAGCGGGACGTTCCCGCACCCGGGAGCCGCAGAGCGGCAACTCAATCCAGCAGGCTGGTCTTCGCGATTGACTGCTCGACGCGCTTGGCAAGCCCCGGGAAGAAGCGGAGAAGCCGCCCGAAACTGCTGGCGATCTCCAATCGCGTCGGTGGGCATTTCCCTTCGTTCAGCACCATTCCGTCCAGCCCTACGCCGGCCTTTTCCAGAATGTCGAGCGAGTCAGCCAGATCCTGCCGTGTCAGCCGCCCGAGCTCGGCCACGAACAGTGCGCAGCCGCAGGCGATCAGCGCCGGTACGGGGTTGATGGCGGTCTGGCCGCGATCGAGGATCGCCGGCAGGTCCAGGATGACGTAGTCGTAGCGCTCGGTCTCGCCCTTGAGCGCCTCGCGGAAGCCGTCCGCGTTGTTGAAGTGATATCGCTCCGCTTCGCTCGTGTTGAGCGTCAGCAGGTCGAACGGTGTGGCGTTCTTCACGACCGCGTTCATGGGATTGGCCGTCGTATGGACCCAGGTCTGGGTCCTGACCTCGGCCTGAACCGGCTTGGACAGGTTGACCAGCAAGGTCCGGTATCCCGACTGCGCCGCGAGGCTGGCGGTCGCCACCGCGCAGGTAGTGACCCCGGCGCCCGAATACGCCGACACGAACCCGATGAACCGCTTTTCCTTCGCCTGGCAGAAAAGAAGGATTTGTTCGGCAGATGTGAGCCAGTCCTGCATCAATCAATAGACCGGCACGGTGACGATCAGGACGTCGCCCGCCCTGAGCACGTCCCGCTCGCCGGCGCTGATGCGCACCGACTCGCTGCCCGACCGCCGGATGATCGCATAGCCGAGCTCCTCGACGGTGTCGGCCTTGGCGGTGGGCGCCGGCGTCCCCGCCGCCACCTGAAGCGCCTGAAGCTCGATCGTCGTCTGCGACAGCTCGCGCTCGAGTTCGAACATCTCGGTCCCGATCAGGGCCCGGCGCCCCAACCGAAGCGTCCCGTTCTCCCGCTCGAGACCCGTGAGCGTCGCACTGACGCGGGCACGGGCGACCGAATTCTCGAGAACCTTCTGTTCGAGTTCGGCGACCTTCAGGTCTTCCTCGAGGCCTCGGCTCGCCTGGATGATGCCGCGCGCAAGAAGGCCCTGGAGCTGGTCACGCAGGGCACGCCTCGCCTTCAACTGCTCCTCCACCCGAACCCGCGCCTGATCGAGCGCGGTCAGCTCTTCCTTGGACACCTTGATGCTGCGCTCGATCGACGCGACCTCGCTTTCGCGCGCGGCGCGGCGGCTGACGAACACCGTTTCCTGCGCCTTCATCAGGACGGCCGAATCCTCGGCGCCGCCCATGCGTTCCAGTTCGGGCGGCATCGACATGGTCTGGGCCTCGTCGAATTCGGCCCTGAGCCGGGCGAGTTTGGTCAGGGCACGCTTCTTGTCCTCGGCGAGCTTGCGGATTCGGCTCGAGTCCGGCAGCCCGCCCAGACCGACCGTGGTCGCACGGTAGAGTCCACCGGCGATCGTCGAGGCCTGAAGAACGGTCATGCCGGGAAACCACGGGATGGCTCCGGGCTTGGCCACCGCGCCGGTAACGAAAACGGGCTTGTAAACCGCGGTCTCGACGGTGACGAACACTTCGCGTTTGGCGATCCGGCTCGCGGTGTTCGACAGCACCTCCTCGAGGCAAGCGGCCGTCATTCCCGCGATCGACGTGCGGCCGATGACCGGAATCGAGATCGTGTCGTCGGCGTTGATGCGGTACTCGCTCGAAAGCTCGGGAAAGCCCTGAACGCGGATGTAGAGCTTCTCGGCGCTGGACAGTTCGACCCTGCTCTCGGCCGATTCCTGCGCGTCCTTCTGGCAGATCGCCGCGGATCCGGGCTGGCCGGGCGCGACGGCCGTCGTGCCGGCCAGGACTGCCATCGCGCACAATACCGAAATCAGCTTGTTCATCGGCCTTCCCACTTTCCTTCCCTTCCAATCCCGCCGCGCTCGCCGCGCCTCAGGCCCGGATGTCCCGCTTGCGGCTTGCGTTGGAAACACTCCATGCGCGTCTTCCTGCACCAAGCATGAACAACAGCGCGCCCAGCGCCGATGCAAGCAGACCGCGAACGCCGTAAGCCACGACCGTCGCCCATCTCGGACTGCGATCCTCGCCCATCAGATCGGCTCCTGCGGCAACCGCGAGCCCGGCCAGTTCTGCCGCCACGATCCAGCGGAACAGTTCGGAACCCGCGAGCGCCACGCCGATCGACGCCGCAAACGCGAGCACTACCAGGAGAGGACTGACCGCGCGCAGGCCCTTGCCCGAAAGGAAAAGAAACGCCAGCGCCCCACGACCCGGCTTCGCTAACCCGATCAACCTCAAAAACTGTTGCAGGTTCCCGGCCCCGAGACGGACACGCCTGCGAAAGTCCTGCCGCGTCGGCGACCGCTCCAGTTCGACTGCCGGCACCGAGGCATCGTAGACGGCTCTGAAGCCACGCTCAACGATTCGCATCGACAGCACGAAATCATCGTTGATGGTATCCTGTGGAAGAGGTGTCCAAAGCCCGCGCCGGAACAGGTAGAAGTGGCCGTGCGTGCCGATCGGGCTCGCGATGCGACCCTCCGCGGCCTTGATCGAGACCTGGTGCTCCCAGTAGGCGCGCTCGCCCACCGTGGCGTCGTCGGGCATCACATATGCCGGACAGACCACGCCGACGCCCGCCTCCCGGAAGTGCTCGACCAGCCGGGCGAGCCCGTCGGCGGGAAGCTCCGACGAGGCATCGCTGAGCGCGACGATGTCGGTATCCGCGCGGGCGATTTCCTCGTTGAGCACCGCGATCTTGCCGCGGTTAACCGCGAAGGCCCTGATCTCGACGGCATCGGCCGCGCCGAGCGCCATGACCGTTTCGCGAGCGACCGCTTCCGTCCGATCCTCGCAGCCGTCGAGAGCCACGACGATCCGCAGGCGATCACGGGGATAATCCAGTTCAGCGAGATTGGCGATCTTGCGGGCGATGTGCCGCTCTTCGTTGTACGCCGGTACGATGATCGTCACGGACGGCAAGTGCGGCGACGACACGGCGAGCGAGTCGCTCTGACGGATGTCCTGCCGCGGCGCCAGACCGAGACGACGGGCCCAAACCGACACGATCAATCCGTAGGCGAGATGGTGGTAGGCGACGAGGGCGAGGCAGAGCCAGAACACCGTTTCCATGCCAACCGTCCCGGTCCCTGAACCACCCCCCGTCGGTCGTCTTAGACGGCGCGTTCCGGACCCGCAATCACGGCCATACGATATCGTGAAGACGATGGAATCCGGCAACAGCGCCAGCGGGTGATCGGCGTCGGTGAGATCGAAGGGGGTTCCCGCCCGGCTAGGGCGTGCCGGACCGGGCGGGAACGCGTCATGCGAGGACGAAGTCGGAGATCGTGACGGCCTTCATCGGACCGGACGAAATCGCGATCAGATCCACGCTGTCATGCCCGTCGACGACGACGCGGACCGAGCCGCCGATCTGGGAGATCGCGACTCTCGACGCGAAGTCTTGCGCCGTGATGCCGGTCAATCTCAGATCGAGCTTGTCCTGACCGCCCATCGGGTCGGAGTCGAAGAACTCGATCGTGTCGTGACCGCCGCCGCTCTCGACCACGAACAGGTCGTTGCCGTCGCCGCCGACGAGCGTGTCGTCACCCGCGCCACCCCGCAGCGTGTCGTGGCCACCGAGACCGAACAGCCGATCGTTGCCGCTGCCGCCCCATAGTACGTTGCGGGCATCGTTTCCGGTCCCGACGAAGTCACCCGACCCGACGAAGATCAGCTGCTCGACGGTCCGGTCGCGGATCGTGTAAGCGTTCGCCACGGAGTAGACCCGGTCTGTCCCGCCGCTCGACGAGTCGAACACTTGGTCCGCGGCGTCGTGGACGACGAAGCTGTCGTCACCCGCGCCGCCCCGGAACGTGTTGGCGACCCCAGCCTGGCTGATGAACCAGTCGTTGCCGGCCCCACCCGTAGCGTTCTCGACCCCGGCGACACCGTTGAAGCCCGATGCCTCACCTTTGGAGAGGTCGACGGTGATGTCGGCCGTCGTGTTCCGGTAGACCAGCGTGTCGATGCCGCTGCCGAGATTGGCATTGACCAGTTCGATGCCGGTGATCTTGCCGAACTCGACATGGCTCAGCTTCGACCCGTCGTAGGTGACGTCGAGCGTTTCGTCTCGGGAGCCCCCCGAGATCGCCAGCGTGTCGACGTCCTCGCCACCATCCACGACGTCGGCGCCATCCGACAGCGCGTAAAGGATGGTGTCGTTGCCCTCGCCGCCCTTGATGGTGTCGGCGCCGCCGGCCCCTCTCAGCGTGTCGTTGCCTTCGCCGCCGGTGAGCACGTTGGCCGAGCCGTTCCCCGCGATCGAGTCGTTGCCGGAGCCGCCGACGACGTTCTCGATCTGCGAGAGACGATCCTCGACCGCGTTGGTCGCGAGGTTACGCCGCGTGGTGCCGGCCGCGAGATCGACGAAGAATGCCGTGATCTCGTTGCTCAGCGACACGGTGTCGTTCCCCGACCCGCCGTTCAGCGTGTCGTTGCCGGCGCCACCGACCAGCGTGTCGTTGCCCTCGGCACCTGAGATCGAGTCGTTGCCGGTGCCACCTTCGAGCCAGTTGGCCTCGGCGCTGCCAACGATCGTGTCGTTACCGGCGCCGCCGATCACATTCTCGATCCCGGTAAGGACGTCCTCACCGATCTCGGCTCCGCCTTTCACCAATCCGGTCGCGAGATTGATCGAGATAGGGTTGACCCCGGATCGGTAGACGATCGTGTCCACGCCGTCGCCGCCGTTGTACTCGTCGTTGCCAGGGCCGGAACCGCCCACGATGGTGTCGTTGCCGGCCAGAGCGTTGACGACGTCGTCGGCGTCCGTGCCGGTCAGGTTGTCGTTGCCGCTGGTGCCGGCGATGACCGAATTCTCGGGAACGGGAACCGGAACGGGTTCCGGTTCCGGTTCCGGCGCGGGTGCCGGCGTCTGCTCGTCACCGGTCCAGATCGTCTCCAAACCAGGGTTGGTCAGAGAGATATACTTGTACGAGCTGGTATATTGCTCGTTGAACTGCTTCGAGCCCTCGAGCCACGAGC
>CAZVMY010000165.1:0-6661 GCA_964628955.1 uncultured Methylocystis sp. | reverse complement strand
CCGACGTCGCCGCAGACCAGCCGGTCCATGGGGCGGCCCGACGAGAGGTCGTCCAGCGTTGCGTCGATCGCGGCCTGCTGGTCGTCGGTCTCGTCATACGGGAACCGCGATGCGAAACCGTCGTAGACGCCGTCAGGCACGGTCAGTCGCGTCGCCTCGCGCGTCAGGCGAGCCGCCGCGATCCGGATGAGCTGCCGCGCCATGTCGCGGATACGCTGCTTCAGCTTCGCCTTGCGGGTCTGCCAGCCGCCGCTGCCGAGCCGGTCGAGCGTGGCTTCCGTCTCTTCGGACCCGTACCGGGTCAGCAGTTCGATGTTCTCGACCGGCAGGAAGAGCTTGTCGCCGTTTGCGTAATGCAGTTCCAGGCAATCGTGGGGCGCTCCCGCCGCAGTGATGGCGCGCAGCCCGACGAACCGTCCGATACCGTGGTCGACGTGGACCACCAGGTCTCCCGCCGACAGACTCGTCGCTTCGGCGATGAAGTCCTTGGCGCGCCGGCTGGCGCGGCGCGGCCGGACGATACGTTCGCCCAGGATATCCTGCTCGGCGACGACGGCCAGCGATGCGGTCTCGAAGCCCGATTCGAGACCAAGCACCGCATAGCCGAACTCGTCGCGCGACAGCCGGTTCAGCGCCGCGAGGCTCGCGACGGGCTTGCCGGTGCGCAGTCCCTGATCGCTCAGCACTCCCTGGAGGCGCTCACGGGAGCCTTCGGTCCAGCTTGCGACGACGACGCGCTTCCCGCCCGCCTTGAGGCCTTTCACGTGGTCCGCGACGGCCGCGAACACGTTGCCGCCCTCCTCCGCTCGTTCGGCAGCAAACGTGCGCCCGCCGCGCGCGCCCAGCGACACCTGACGGCCGTCCCCTCCCTCCGGCAGTGCGAACGGAGACAGGCGCACAGTGCCGCCCGCGCCCGTGATCGCACCGAGGTCGGTCGACGAGAGATAGAGCGCCTTCGGCTCGAGAGGCTTGTAGGGCACGCCGCCCGCGCCGCCGGCATCCATGGCAGCGCGTCGGCTCTGGAAATAATCCACGACCTGCTTCAGCCGCTCCCTCGCCGCGTCCTCGGCCAGAGGCTCCAGGACGAGCGTCGCGTCCGGCAGATAATCGGCGAGGGTATCCAGCCGGTCGTGGAACAACGGCAGCCAATGCTCGACGCCGGGATACCGGCGACCCTCGCTGACCGCCTCGTAGAGCGCGTCGTCGCGCGTGGCCGCGCCGAACGTCGCGAGATAGCTCTGGCGGAAGCGCCGGATCGCTTCCGTCGTCATCTGGAACTCGTTCATCGGCACGAGATCCAGACCGCGGATGGGGCCGGTCGAACGCTGGGTTTCGGGATCGAAGCCGCGAATGGTCTCCAGCGTGTCGCCGAAGAAGTCGAGCCGCAGCGGTCCTCCGAGTCCCGGCGCATAGAGATCGAGAAGACCGCCGCGCACCGCGTATTCTCCGGTGTCACGCACGGTGCCCGTGCGCATGAAGCCGTTCGACTCGAGCCATTTCACAAGGTCGTCGAGATCGAGCGCGTTGCCGGGAGCGGCCACCAGGCTCTGCCCTGCCATCCAACCCCGCGGCGGCACCCGCTGCACCAGGGCGTCTGCGGTCGCGACGACGACGCGCGGCCGCTCGCCGCCCCGCGACCGCACCAGCCGCGACAGCGTCGCCATGCGCCGGGCGACCACTGGCGGATTGGGCGACGCGCGGTCGTAGGGCTGGCAGTCCCAGCCGGGAAAGCCGAGCACCTCGATCTCCGGCGCGAAAAAGGCCAGACCGGCCTCCAGCGCCAGCGCACGGGGCATGTCGCGGGCCACGGCGAGCGCCAGGGCCGGCGCGTCGACGCCCGCCTTGAACCGCGCCCGTGCGATCTCGGCGACGGCCAGCGCTTCGGCACCGTCCGCGACCTCGGTCAGCGTGAACGAGGTGGACGATGAGAGATAGGCCGGAAGCGGCAGTGTCGGCGTGTTCATCGGGGTCTCAGGTCAGCTTTCTCGGAACGCGCCGATCCTCGTCAACGCATGACGATCGGAACGGATCACGCGTGAACGGGCCGATCGTGGGTGTGGAACGACCTGAGCTGACGAAACACCTCCGAATCATAGTTCGCGGGCGTCGGCTCGCGACCTGTGATCCACGCGAGCAGGTCGCGGTCGGGCACCTCGATCAGCGCCTCGAAGACGTCGAGTTCCGCCTCGCTGAGCGTGTTCAGGCGTTCTTCCGCGAAACGCCCCATGATGAGGTCCATCTCGCGCATCCCGCGGTGCCAGGCGCGGAAGAGGATCTTCCGCCGCCGGGGATCGAAGTCCGCACTCGAGCGGGTCTGTCCGGACATACGATGGCTCCAGTCAGGATGGGCGGGTGCCGGGACGCGCTCCTCGGGAGGCGCCGGCCATGTAGGAACGTACCGGTACGCTTGCGCCGCCGCACCGGGCCGCGCATCTATAGCCGCCGTCGCCGCCGCTGTCAGCGCCAACCGGACGATCGTCACGACGCGGCCCGGAAACAGCATGCGCCCTTTCCTGCTCGATCCGTTCTTCGCACCACTGACGACGCTGGGCGGCGTCGGCCCCAAGACCGCGCCCCTGCTCGACCGGCTGTTCGAGGTCGAGACACCGCCCTGCCGCGTCGTCGATCTCCTCTTTCATCTGCCCGTTGGTGCGATCGACCGTCGGCTGCGGCCCAGGGTCGCGGACGCGCCGTTCGACACGACGATCACGCTCGAGCTCACGATCGAGGCCTATCGCCCTGCCCCGCCCGGCCGCGCCCGGGCCCCGTTCCGCGTCCTCGCCGGCGACGAGAGTGGGGACGTGACGCTGGTCTTCTTCAACCCGCGGCGCGGACAGATCGAATCGACCCTGCCCATCGGCGAGCGGCGGTGGGTCTCGGGCCGGATCGAGCTCTTCGACGGGATGCGCCAGATGGTGCATCCCGAGCGCGTGCTGACGGAGGCTCAACTGGCCGCGGAACCCGCGGTCGAGCCGGTCTATCCGCTCACCGAGGGGATCGGCGCGCGGTTCCTCGCAAGGCTCGCGCGGGCCGCGCTCGCGAGACTGCCGCCGCTGCCAGAGTGGCAGGATCCGGCGTTCCTGCGCGGCCAGGGCTCACCCGGTTTCACAGAAGCATTGCGGCTGCTGCACGCGCCGGACGACATGGCGGCCTTCGCCGACGACAGCCCGGCCCTCGCACGGCTCGCCTATGACGAGTTGCTGGCGAGCCAGCTCGCGCTCGTGCTGATCAGGGCGCGGACTGGACAGCGCGGCGGCCAGGCCATGACGGGAGACGGCCGCTTCACGCTGGCGATCATGCAGTCGCTGCCGTTCTCGCTGACCGAGGCGCAGCGCAAGGCCGTGGCGGACATCGAGCGCGACATGGGCGAACCCAGGCGCATGCTGCGCCTGCTGCAGGGCGACGTCGGCTCGGGAAAGACCGTCGTCGCGCTGCTCGCGATGGTGCGTGCCGTCGAGGCCGGACGGCAGGCGGCAATCATGGCACCGACGGACGTCCTCGCCCGGCAGCATTTCGATCGCCTCGCGCCGCTTGCCGCCCCTGCCGGCCTGCGACTGGCGCTGATCACGGGCCGCGACACCGCCGGCCAGCGCCGCCAGACGCTGGATGCGCTCGCCAGCGGCGCCGTCGACATCGCGGTCGGCACGCATGCGCTGTTCCAGGAGGCCGTGGCCTTCCGCGATCTGGGTCTGGCGGTGGTCGACGAACAGCACAAGTTCGGCGTCCATCAGCGGCTCGCGCTCGGCGCCAAGGGAACGGGCGTCGACCTGCTGGTGATGACCGCGACCCCGATCCCGCGGACGCTGGTTCTGACCGCCTTCGGCGACATGCACGTCTCGACCTTGCGGGAGAAACCCGCCGGCCGTGAGCCGATCGATACCCGCTCCGTTTCGCTCGAGCGGCTGGCCGACGTGGTCGATGCGGTCCGGCGAGCCGTGACCTCCGGCGCACAGGTCTACTGGGTCTGCCCGCTCGTGGCAGATTCCGAGACGCTGGACGTCGCGGCCGCAGAGGAACGGTATCGGACGCTCGCGACCGAGATCGGCGATCGCGTCGGCCTCGTCCACGGCCGGCTGCCCGCCGCCGAGAAGAACGCCGCGATCGAGCGCTTTCACCGCGGCGAAACGGCCGTGCTCGTCGCCACGACCGTCGTCGAGGTCGGCGTCGACGTGCCGAACGCGACCGTGATGGTGATCGAGCACGCCGAGCGCTTCGGGCTGGCGCAACTGCACCAGCTTCGTGGCCGCGTCGGCCGCGGCAGCGGCCGGTCGACCTGCATCCTGCTCTATCGGCCGCCGCTCGGCGAAACCGCGAGAGCACGCATCGCGATCATGCGGGAGACGTACGACGGGTTCCGCATCGCCGAGGAAGACCTGCGTCTGCGCGGCGAAGGCGATCTGCTCGGCACACGACAGAGCGGCACGCCGGGCTTTCGTATCGCACGGCTCGAGCGGCACGGTTCCCTGCTGCGCGCCGCCCGCGACGATGCGGAACTCATCCTCCGCCAGGACCCCGACCTCGTCACGGCGCGCGGCCGGGCGCTCAGGCTGCTCCTTTACCTGTTCGAGCGCGACGAAGCGGTAAGGCTCTTGCGCGCCGGATGACCGATCGCCGCATGGCCGCTTCCGAAACCAGTGGAAAGACCATAGATTCTCGTGACGCGAGCGGCAACGCGCCGTTCAGATCGCAACGCCAGTCGAGTCCGACATTCATGACCTCCGACGACCTTGACGCCGACCACCACGAGGACATCGTCTATCCGTCCGCGATCCCTTTCGTCCTCGTCCATCTGGCGTGTTTCGGCGCGATCTGGAGTGGCGTCACCACGACGGCGGTCGTCATGGCGATCGCACTCTACGTGGTGCGCATCTTCGCGATCGGCGCGGGATATCACCGCTATTTCTCGCACCGGTCCTATCGGACGAGCCGGGTTTTTCAGTTCGTTCTGGCCTTCGTGGCCCAGTCCACCACGCAAAAGAGCGTCATCTGGTGGGCGGCCAAACACCGTCATCACCATCGTCATTCGGACACGCACGACGACGTGCATTCGCCGCGGCACACGGGCTTTCTCTATGCGCATCTGGGCTGGATCTTCACGCGCCGGCACGGCACTTGCGATCTGACGAGCATCCCGGATCTGACGAAATATCCCGAGCTGATGTGGCTGCACCGCTGGGAGCAGGCTCCCTCCATCGTGCTGGCTCTCGGCTGTTTCGCGATCGGCGGCTGGCCCGGCCTGTTTGTCGGCTTCTTCTGGTCGACCGTCGCGGTCTACCACGGCACGTTCTGCATCAACTCGCTGGCGCACGTGCACGGCAGCAAGCGCTACGTGACAGGCGACGACAGCCGCAACAACTGGCTGCTCGCGCTCCTGACCCTCGGCGAGGGCTGGCACAACAATCATCACGCCTATCAGTACAGCGTGCGACAGGGCTTCCGCTGGTGGGAGTTCGATCCGACCTTCTACATTCTGACCGGGCTGTCCAAGCTCGGCGTGGTCTGGGACATGAAGCAACCGCCGGCCTCGATCCTGGCCATGAACCACAGCCTGTCGCCCCGCGTTATCGAGAAGGCGGCCGCCGATCTGGTGGCGACGTTCCACGTGGAGGGCATCGTTGCCGCGGTGCGCGCGGCCTATGCGGCCTCACCATCTCTCGCCGCCCGCCTTCCCGACCTGCACCTGCCGGACCTGAAACTTACGGATCTGAGGCTGGCGGATCTGCCCGTCCACCTGCCGGCGCTGCCCTCGGTGGACGACGTGCGCCGCCGCGCGGCCGGCATGTACGCCCGGACACCGTCGCTGGATGCGATCACGGCTCGCGCCTACGACATGCTGCTCGACTCGGTCGGGCGGCGGCTGGCGGCTGCTCGGGCCGGTTAGCCGTTGGGCGTGCCGTTGCGTCTCGTGAGGTGCTCGGGCTGGATGAGGCCGGCCGACATCACCAGCTTCGCGCCGTCGTCGACCGACATCGTCAGCTCGATCACGTCCTTCCGCGGCAGATAGAAGTAGAACCCGGTCGTGGGGTTCGGCGTGCACGGCAGGAAGACGCTCAGGTAATCGTCCGGCCCGGGGAGCGACGTGGCGAGATCGCCCTGCGGCGGAGCAGAGATGAACACGATCGACCACATGCCCTTGGTCGGGAACTCGACCAGTCCGACCTTGCGGAACGACGTGCCCGATTGCGAGAACACGGTCTCGAAGATCTGCTTCACACTCCGGTAGAGGCCGCGGACGACGGGCATTCTGTCGAGAAGCGTCTCGCCGGTAGACAGCAGGGTCCGACCAACCAGGTTGGCCGTCAGAAAGCCCAGAATGGTCAGCGCGAAGAACGCGAAGACCAGCCCGAAGCCTGGAACGTGGAACGGCAGATAGGTCGAGGGAAGATAGATCGTCGGGATCAGCGGCTCGACCCAGCGGTCGACCAGCGTGATCACGTACCAGGTGAGATAGAGGGTGACCGCGAGCGGGCCGGCGACGACGACACCCGTCAGGAAATAGTTCCGCAGCCGCGTTCCGAAGCTGACCGGTTTCGCCGGCGCCGCGACGGCGAGTGCGGCCAGACCATGCTCCGGGCCGGGCGCTTTGCGCGAGTGGGGATCGTGTTTATCGGCAACCATCGGCGGGCAGGCTCCTGACCCGCGCTATGTAGCGATTATCGCG
>CAZVMY010000164.1:0-6674 GCA_964628955.1 uncultured Methylocystis sp. | reverse complement strand
CGGCGTCGTCGAACGGCATCGGTACCCCGATCTCGGCGACGACCGACAGGTCCGCTGGCCGCAAATGCCGCTGGCGCAGCACCTCGAGCGATCGCGTCAGCTCGGGGTCTACGCCCTGGCGTGGATCGACACCGCGCAGTTCGACGGTGGCGTTCTCGCCATCGAGATCGACGACGCCGAAGGTCTCGGCCCAGGCGCCGACGTGCAGGAAACGGCACCGGCCGGCCGTATGCGACAGCGTGAGATGCTCGTGTCCGCCGACCAGGATCGTTCCGTCGGGCACAAGGTCGAGCAGGGTCCTGTCGACCGAGAGCCCCGCATGGCTCAGCAGGATGGGACGGCCCGGGCCACGGAGCTGGCCGACCAGGCTGCGGGCGAACGGCACCGGGTCCGGCACGATGATCGAATGGCGGACGGATTCGCGGTAGGTTTCCAGCGCGTCGGTGGCAAGCGCCAGGATCGCGACGCGGGCGGTGCCCAGGCAGACCTCGAGCAGCGGCGGCGCGAGAAAGCGGCCGCTCCGCTGGTCGATGATGTTCGATGTCACCCGGATGCCGGCGGCCTCCATCCGCCGCACCACGGCGCCCAGATCGTCGGCGATCGAGGCTTCGTGGTTGCCGAGATTGAGCACGACGGGCGCGATCGCGCGGAGCGCGGCGAGCGCCTGCCAGTCGAGACTGGCATCGGAGCGCAGGGCCACGACGTTGCCGCGCTCGAAGACGTCGCCGTTGATGAGGATCAGTGCAGGGTCTGGGCTTTCCTGCACGGCCCGCCGGACGGCCGCGACCAGTCCGGCCAGCCGCGCATAGGGGGAATGCAGATCCGACAGGACGACGAGACGCATGCCCGCGTCAGTAGAGCACGATCGGAATGGAGTGGAACCGGTTTTTCGCGGCCGCGACCCTGCGGGATCGCCCGACCGATCACGTTGCGGTGGCCGTCAGCGGTAGGGGTAATATCCGCGACGGTGCCCGAGCGCCTGCCAGCCTTCGACGGCCGGATAGGCCTGTATCGTCCGGTCGCGCGTTGCATAGACCGGCGGCAGGGTGCGATGGACCGTCGCTGCCGGCTCGACGACGACGGTGCGCGTCCGCGTGCCGTAGACCGGTGGCGTGCCGCTGTGGATCACGCGTTCCGGGCTCACCTGCACGCGCCTGTGGACGGTGGCCCAGCGGGCCGGGACCTCGACCCAGCAGCCGATCTCGCGACCGCGGGCATCCCGCGTGACCTGCCAGCGCTTGCCGGCTGGCGAGACCAGAACGCGTTCCCGCACCGTTTCATGACGCGCCGGCACGACATGGGTGACGCTGCGACCGGGCTCCACGAGCACCCGCTCCGTGACCGTCCCAAGTCGAGGCGGAATCACCTCGGAAACCGTGTGAGCCGGACGGACCAGGACGTGCTCGCGCACCGACCGGTAGACCGGCGGGTGCAGCACCTTCTCGTAGCAATCGGCGCAGCCACCGGCGCCCGATGACGGTCCGCCGCCTGCGAGCGATGCCGTGCTGCCGGCGATCGAGGCGAAGAGCGCCAGGGCAGCCGCGACCTGCCGAACATGAAACATGGGACCGGTTCTCCGCTGGCGCGCCGCGAACGGTTCGGGCGGCAGTCAGCGGCGATAGAGCGGTCTGCGCGATGCGTGCGCAAGGCAAGCCCAGCATTAACGTAAACCTAACGGCCGCGCCGTGTGGTCCGCGTGCGTTCCGGTGCTGTTGCGCGAATCCGTGCCGTTCCGGGACGGATCGGTCCGGGTTCAGCCGCCGTCTCTCGGGCGCTCGAAATAGAAGATGTGCCGGCCGACCTTGTCCCGCTTCTCCATGCGACGCGCCCACCAGGGATTGACGTAGTTGGCGTGATAATGCGTCGCGTTGCCGACCTTCGGCGAATAGGTAGTCCCGTCGATCACGGATCGTGCGATGCGGACCGCACTGGCCCAGGGGCCGGGTTCGGTGATGCGCAGGGACTTGCCCTCGCAGGCGAACGTGAACTGGCAGGCGAGATAGCGGTGCCGGTTCTGGTAGACGACGCCGCACACGCTGTCGGGGTAAAGTCCGCTCTTGACCCGGTTGAGAACGACTTGCGCGACGGCAGCCTGGCCCGAATCCGGCTCCGACCGGGCCTCGAAGTAGATCGCCTCGGCGAGACAGCGCTGTTCGCGCGACATCGACGCCGCGTCGATCAGGTCCGCGTAATGCGAGCGGACCGCCTTGGCGATCTGCTCCTCGGGCCGCTTCGCGAAACTCGGGACGGTCGCGAAGCTCGGCATGGCGATCACGACCGGTTCGATGGGGGCAGGCGTGACCGATGCGAGGATGACGGCACGCGCCACGCCCGGTGTCGCGCCGTCGGGGGTCCGGGCGCTGGTTTCCCGCAAGGTCGAACTGCGCTGTTCGAGCACGAAGTCGGGCACCGCGTCGCCATGCGCCACCTCGACCGTGCGGCCGTCGGTTCGGGCCGATTGCCTGAACAGGCCAGCAGCCTTGGCGACCGGCGACGGTGCGCCAGACGGCTGCATGCGACCCGGGGGGAGCACGGCCCACTCCTCGACGAAGGCGATCTCGAGTTCCAGCTTGACGGGAACGATCTCCGCCGACACGCTGCCTGGCACGGCCGGGCGCCAGAAAGCCCGCGCCAGCGGATGGCTCTCGATGCTGAGCAGCACCGGAGTGTCGTCCTCAAGCGCCTGCCGGTCGACGGATGCCGTTGTCTCGGGCTCGGGCGATCCGATCGCGGAAGCGGGCGCGAACACGCCCGCGTCGACGGTACATGCGATCAGGAGCGCTGCGGCGGCGCACCATGGCCTCAGAAGGCCAAGTCGAGTCGCCGCTGGGCCGCTGGTCGCCTCGGACGACGGACCCGAAGCAGGGCGAAGACGTCGAGGCATGAGAACGCAACCCCGGGTACGACGGACCGGCCCGCCAAGGCGGACCGGAATTACGTCGAGGATGCGCGGTTATGCTTGATTTTGCCTTAACGCGACCTCAGGCCGCGATCTTGGCGACCGCAGCTTCCGCTTCGGCGGCACCTTTGGCAGCCATCTCCGGCCCGAGATTCATGCCTTCGGCCTGGACGGTGCTGACGTCCGTCAGTCCGAGGAAGCCCAGGATGTGTTTCAGATAGGTGTCCTGATGCTCGTACGCGGCAAAGGGACCGGCGCTGTAGACGCCGCCACGACTCACGACGAGATAGACCTTCTTACCGGCCGGGACGAGCCCCGCGGGTCCCTGCGCGGTGTAGTGGAAGGTCTTGCCGACGCGGACGACATGATCGATCCAGGCCTTCAGCGCCGACGGGACCGAGAAATTGTGCATGGGCGTGCCGATGACGACCGCGTCGGCGGCCAGAAGCTCGTCCGTCAGCCGATCGGACGTCGAGAGCGTCCGGGTTTGTTCGGCGGTGAGCTTGTCCGCTGGCGTGAAGAAGGCCCCGAGCAGGCCGGGGTCGATGTGGGGCAGCTGGTCGGCGATCAGGTCACGCCGCACGACCGTCGCGCCCGGGTTGGCGGCGGTGAGGCGCTTGACCACCTCGGCGGAAAAGCGACGCGAGGTCGAGTTCTCGCCCGACGGGCTCGCATCGATGTGAAGGATCTTCATCGTTGGCTCCGTGACGCGTCCGGAAATACGGCGCGATCACGAAATAGCCACGGAGGGCATGCCCGACAAGGAGCGCCGACCCGGCACTCCGCTTGCGGCGATGCAAGTCCGATCCGGGTTGACAATCAGTGGCTTCGCGCCACGCAGAAGTCCACGACGTCGAGCAGGGCGGCTTTCCACTGCGTCTGCGGGAAGAGTCCGAGCGCATCCCGCGCCATGGCACCGTAGTGGCGCGCACGCTCGACGGTGTCGTCCAGCGCGCGGTGGCGGCGCATCAGCCCGACCGCGCGCTCGAGCGCCGTATCGTCATGCGCGACGCCCTCGATGGCGTTTCGCCAGAATTCGCGCTCCGCCTCGTCACCGCGCCGGAACGCCAGAACGACGGGCAGGGTGATCTTCCCCTCGCGGAAGTCGTCGCCGACGTTCTTGCCGAGGGACACGGCCTTGCCGCCGTAGTCGAGCGCGTCGTCGACGAGCTGGAACGCGATGCCGAGATTGAGGCCGAAGCTGCGGCAGGCCGCGATCTCGACCCTCGACCGTCCGGCGAGAATGGGACCGACCTCGGCTGCCGCGGCGAAGAGCGCAGCCGTCTTGGCGCGGATCACCGCGAGGTACTCGTCCTCGCTGGTCCCCAGATTCTTCGCCGCGGCGAGCTGCATCACCTCGCCTTCGGCGATCACGGCCGCTGCTGTCGAAAGCACATCGAGGCACGGCAGCGAGCCGACCTCGACCATCATGCGGAAGGCCTGGCCGAGCAGGAAATCGCCGACGAGCACGCTGGCCTCGTTGCCCCAGACGGTGCGGGCGGAAGGCTTGCCGCGCCGCAGGTCGCTTTCGTCGACCACGTCGTCGTGCAGCAGCGTCGCGGTGTGCATGAACTCGACCGCGGCCGCGAGCTTGACGTGGCCGTCGCCGCGGTAATCGTTCAGCGCCGCGGTGGCGATCGTCAGGATCGGCCGCAGCCGCTTGCCCCCCGACGAGATCAGATGATTGGCGACCTCCGGGATCATCTCGACGTCGGAGCCGGTTCGCGACAGGATCGTCGCGTTGACCCGCTGCATGTCGGCCTGCACCAGCGCCAGAAGCGGATCGATCGAACCGGTGGCGGCCTTGTCTTCGAACGGGACGACGACGCCCACTGATCTTCTCCACTTTGCAGCCTGCGGCCGCCCCCGTCACATCGAGACGGTTGCACGCCGCCCGGCGACTTTGCAACGTGTTCTCTTGACGCAAGTCGCGTCGCAACCCTGCCCACCGGAGACTCGCATGGTCGTCCTGCTTCGCTCCAACGACCTGATTCTGATCAGTCGCGTCGAGGCGATGATGGCGAGCGTCGGCATCGCCTGCTTCGTGGCCGATCGCTACATCAGTGCCCTGGAAGGGTCGATCGGCGCGTTCCCGCAGCGTGTTCTCGTGCCGGCCGAAGACCAGATGGCCGCACGCCGCCACCTCATCGACGCGGGTCTCGGCGCCGAACTCGCGGAGCGGACGCCATGACGGGCGAGGTGACCGTCGATGCTTTCCTCGACGGTCGTCTCGTACTCGAACAGCCGGCGAAAGGGCACCGGATCGGGACCGATGCGATGCTTCTGGCGGCGGCGGCCCCGCCGGGCTGCCGGCAGATCTGCGATCTGGGCTCGGGCGTGGGAGCAGTCGGCATCGCCGCCGCCCTGGCCTCGCCGGAAAGCCGCGTGACGCTGGTCGACAATTCGCCCGACGTGCTCGAGCTCGCGATCCGCAATGTGGCGCGCGCCGGGCTCTCCAGTCGCGTCACTGCCGTTCAGGGCGACGTGTTCGCGAGGCAGGCTCTGGCCGCGCTGCTGCCCCGGGACGGGTTCGACCTCGTTCTGACGAACCCGCCATTTCTGGATGGTGCGCAGAACCGCGCGGCGCCCGACCCGCTGCGCCGCGCCGCGCATACGCTCGACGGCGGTACGGTGGCGGACTGGCTCTCGACCGCCCGGGCATTGCTCGCCCCACGCGGGCTCCTGGTGGTGATTCATCGCGCCGATGCGCTTCGGGCGCTGCTGGCGGGGATGGAGCGAGGGCTGGGCGGCATCACGCTCCTGCCGGTCTATCCACGCGCCGGCGTCGCGGCCACGCGCCTTCTTGCGGGTGCTACCAAAGGCAGCCGCGCGGCCCTCGCGCTTCGGCCTGCGCTCACGCTGCACGAAACCGATGGCCGCTTCACGCCTGAAGCGGAAGCGGTCCACCGTGGCCTGACGCGCCTCACGCTCTTCGCGTGAGGCGCGTCACGATCATCGACGATCGTGCGGGATCTCAGTAGCGATAGTACCGAGGGCCATAGTACCTCGGGCGATAGTAGCGCGGCCCGTAATAGGCGCGGCGGACGTAGACCGGGCGCCGGTAGTACCGCGGACGGTAATAGACCCGCGGGCGGTAGTAGCGCCGGTAATACCGCCGGCGGTACTGCACCTCCTGCGTCACGCCGGGCGTCGCCTGCTGCACGGCGGAGCCGATGCCGGCCACCGCCGGTGCCGCGCGTCCGGGCGCGGGTGCGAGGCTGATGACCAGCGCGGCGAGCGCCGCGAAAACGATGCCCATGACCCTGTGCATTCCAGATCTCCTCGATAAGGGCGCGACCTTCTTCGCGCGACTGTCGCTGATCGCGACCTTGTGAAGGAAGGTAACCACAGCCCATGAACGCGGATTGAATATGGCGCTGCCGGCGATCATCGGCAGCGACTGCCGTTCGCGTCGTGGTCAACGCTTGACCATGGAAGCAGCGAGCCGCTACCAGCCAGCCAGTCTTCGCAATTCCGGGCTCATTCTCATGGACCTGCCGCAGCACATGCGCCCGGAGCGCTCGTTCCAGGCCCTGATCCTGACGCTGCAACGCTTCTGGGCGGAGCAGGGCTGCGTCATCCTGCAGCCCTACGACATGGAGGTCGGCGCCGGCACCTCGCATCCGGCGACGCTGCTGCGGGCGCTCGGGCCGAAGCCGTGGAACGCCGCCTACGTCCAGCCGTCGCGCCGGCCGAAGGACGGGCGCTACGGCGAGAACCCGAACCGCCTGCAGCACTACTACCAGTTCCAGGTCATCCTGAAGCCGAACCCGCC
>CAZVMY010000163.1:0-6690 GCA_964628955.1 uncultured Methylocystis sp. | reverse complement strand
GGTGAGCGCGCGAAGTTCAATGCACATTGGAAGTAACTTGGCCGAAAAGCAATTGCACAGTAATGTATCGATGGAGTTTGGCCGATGGCGAGGCGCCCTTGTTTAACTTCTTTACGCCGAGCGTTAGCTGCAGTGGATGGGATCTGGGCGTATGCCTCGACCGAACAATAAACCTTTCGATCGTTGTCCCGTTCGTCATTTTCGTTTTGGGCTATATCTACGATAGACGCAAAAAACGATCTGATAAAAGAGAAGTGAAGGCGGCCAAGGAAGAAAGTAAACAGCGATACTACAAAGCATTGGCGCTTGAGATCAAACGTAACCTTGAAGGATTGGAAAGAGGCATACGAGACATGCCATCAATTCATGATTATCAGGATTTTTTCAATCGGTCGCCGCTGGGTGTTCCGGTCGTCAGCGTTCATTACGACCAGACGATCTATCAGCAGAATCTTCCTCTTCTTCTTGACCTGCCGGAAAGCCTATCCGACAGCATCATAGCTCTCTACAGCGACCTGAAAATGCTCGAAACTGAGGCAGACGCAATCCGACATCCTGGTTTCGTGACCATTTCCAGACTCGGGCGCGAGGCGCTGCTCGTCGGCATCAATACCCTTCAGGAAACGACGTCCACGAAGGCGCGCGGCCTTCTAAAGGAACTCGTCCTCGTCACGGAGCAGAAGTAAGGTCGGTCAAAGTTTGATGATCGTACCGGGCATCTCGTCTCTCCCAAAGAGACATAACATAGCGGTCTGGACGCACTGCAACAAGCTGTCAGGCCGAAATCGGTCTTGTCCGAGTTTGCACGATCATCGGACCGACGTCATCACATTACGGATGCTTCCAACAAAGGCATCCGCCGCCTCGTCGATCGTCGTTTCGTTGCGCACCGTGACCACCCGCGCCCGTTTCGTCACGACCGGCGCCTCACGGGCCAGCCGGCGCTCGATGTCCTCCGGCGTCTCGCGGCCACGGCCGGCGAGCCGAGCCGCGAGGATCGCGGGGCTGGCCGTGACGTTCAGCACCAGGATCGGCACGCCGAGCGCTTCGGCAGCAGGAATGACGCTGCGCGAGACGTTCGCCACGACGATCTCGCCTGCGACCAGCCGGGTCCGGATCCTGGCCGGGATGCCGTAGGACAGGCCATGCGCGCGCCAGCTCAGGATCAGCCCGCCCGACGCCTCCGTGCGGTCGAACTCGGCCTCGCTGCAGGGCTCGTGGTCCTCGCCGACACTGCCGGCCTCGCGGGTAATGAGCCGACGAACGAAATGGACCCGCTGCGCCTCGCCGACAGTCTGGCGCGCCCGGTCGATCAGCGTATCCTTGCCTGCGCCCGACGGACCGACCACCAGAACGAGCACGCCGGCCACGCTCGCCCCGTCCTTTTCCTGCCTTTCGGATTCAGCCGCCATGAATGATCGATCCACTCCCGAGCCCGCTCCCGTCAAGCGGCTCGGCCTTTCGCCGCTGATCCATCCGACGGCTTCCGTCCAGCGGGCGAGCCTGGGCCGCTACACCGAGGTCGGCCCGAGGACGTCCTTCGTCGAGTCCACGCTCGGCGATTACTCCTACGTCGTGAACGACGGGAGTGTCATTTACACGACCATCGGCAAGTTCTGCTCGATCGCCGCAATGATCCGGATCAATCCGGGCAACCATCCGATGGAACGCGCCAGCCAGGCGCACTTCACCTACCGGGCCAGTGCGTATTTCGACGGCGAGGCCGATGAGGACGCGTTCTTTGACTGGCGGCGCAGCCACGCGGTCACGATCGGCCACGACGTCTGGATCGGCCATGGCGCGATCATCCTGCCGGGCCGCACGATCGGAACGGGGGCGGTGATCGCGGCGGGCGCCGTCGTCACGAAGGACGTCCCGGCTTACACCATCGTCGGCGGCGTACCGGCTCGTCCGGTCAAGCGGCGCTTCCCGGAGGCGACCGCGGACCGGCTGCAGGCGCTTGCCTGGTGGGACTGGGATCACGAGCGCCTGCGCCTCGCCCTGCCGGCCTTCCGCACCCTACCAGTCGAGGCGTTCCTCGAGGCGTACGGCGGCTGACGGCGGGAGGGCGCCTCAGGCGCGGCCGGGACCCCAGGCCCGCACGTTGCCATAGGCATCGGGCAGTTCGGCGAGATCATGGTGGGCGAGACCGCGCACCGTCACGAGGCGGTGCCGATGGGTGCCATCCGCGTCGAACGCGTGCTCGACGTAGCCCACGGTCTTGGCGCCGAAAGCCGGTTGCCAGGGGTCGCTGATCAGAAACGAGGTCGCGGGCGCCCAGACGTGGCACGAGCCGCCGATCTCGCCGTCGCGATACTGATGCACGTGACCGCAGGCGAACAGCGCCGGCCGGTGCGGGCCCAGCGCATCGAACAGCTCCGCGCGGGCGGCCGGCGTGAGGAACCGGTTGCTGACGACCGTCTCGTCATAGCTCTCGTCGCAGACCGGCTTGTGCAGAAACACCGCGACCGCCCGGCCGGCCGCCCCATCGACCGCGCCTCGCAGCCAGACCGCCTGCGCGTCGGCGGCGTCGAGCCCCGATCCGAGCAGCAGCGAGTTCAACCCGAGGAGCCGCCAGCCAGGGACGTCCACCTGGAACCGTCCGTCGCCCATGACACCCGCGAACCGCGCGTGCCGCCCGGTGTCGATCGGCTGCCGCGTCGGGACGTCGACATTGTCGCCCACGTCGTGGTTGCCGGGAAGAACGTGGGTCTCCAGCCCGATCAGATCGTGCAGGCGACGGGCCTCGACGAGATCGGCCTCGTCGTCGGCACCATTCAGCGACAGGTCACCGGTATTGACGACGAGGTCGGGCTTCGACGATCGCAGCGCCTCCGCGACCCGTTCGAAATTGCCGGTGAAGAACGGCTTGGATGGCGAGAGGTGGCTATCGGAGATCTGCGCGACGCGGACGGACATGAGACCCTGGCATGAAAGGAGGGGCGCCGCCTCGGGAGGCGGCGCCCGAAACGCGGGATCGGCTCAGGGGAGCCGAGGGATGAGCTTGCGGACCTCGGTCGCCATATCGGCAAGGACCACCTCGGGCGTGGCCTTCTGCTCGACGATCCGCGCCATGTTGTCGACCATCACGTTGGTCACCCGAACCGAGTTCTGCCCCGGGAAGGCATACCACGGGATCATCAGGGGCACCTGCTTCGTCGCGGCCTGGAACAGCGGATTGTCCTTGTAGAACTGGCCGAGATACTGCGGATCCTCGATCGCGATCTGGTTGCAGGGGACGTAGCCGGTGTTCTTCGTCATCAGCGTCGTGCCTTCGGGGCCGGTCGCGAAAGTGAGGAACCGCCAGGCGGCCCGCTGCCGCGCCGGGTCCTTCGTGGTGATCATGCCGCCGGCGCCCCCGGTCGGGAGCCGCCCCTTCACGGGGTCGATCACGGGCATCACCGTCGTGCGCAGTTCGAAGCCGTTGCCGACCGACTGCGAGATGGCGCGCACCTGCGCCGTCGTGCGGAACATCATGCCGAGCTTGCCGGCCGCGAAGGCCTGGAGATCGGCGGTGCCCGCGTAGTTCGGCATGCCGCCTTCCTTGACGAAGCGGTCGAGCAGCGTCAGCGCCCGCAGACCCTCGGGACCGTTGAAGGCGACGTCCTTCTCGTCCGGCGTCAGCATGCGCCCGCCGTAGCCGTAGAGCAGCGCCGAGAACATCCAGTCGTCACCGGGCCAGCGGAAGAACATGCCCTCGGTGCCATCACCGAGTGCCTCGATCTTCTTCGACGCCTCGATGACGGCGTCCCATGTCGTCGGGAACTTGTCGGGTTCGAGCCCGGCCTTCTTGAACAGGTCGACGTTGTAGTAGCTGATCGGGTTCGAGGTGGCGAAGGCGAGGCCGCACTGCACGCCGCCGTGGAAGCCGAGACCAAGCAGGCTCTTCGAATAGCCGAGCTTCTCCGCGTCGCCGGAAGCGGCCAGCAGCGGCGCGAGATCGGTGGCGATGCCGCGCTCGGCGAAAAGCCGCAGACGGTTCAGCCCCTGGAACGAGAGATCGGGAAGCTGGTTGGTGGTGGCCTGCCGGAGGATGAGCTGCGCGCCGTCCTCGTAGGTCGGCGTCGGGTTGACGTAGCTCGCCTTGACGTCCGGGTTCCTGGCCGAGAAGGCGGCGAGGATCGCGTCCATCGCATCCTTGAAGATCGCCGGCATCGAGTAATGCACGACGAGGTCGGTCGACTGCGCCCGGGCGATCGCCGGCGCGAAGAGGGTGGACGCCCCGGCCATCAGGCCCAGCGTCGTCCGGCGCGAGAGTTCCTTCGTCATGATGCGATCCCCTGTCGTTTGCCGGCTCATCCCTTGAGCCCGGTCATGGTGATGCCTTCGATGAAGCGTCGCTGCGCGAGCAGGAAGGCGATGACGAGCGGCGCCGTGACCATCATGGCCGCGGCCATCAGCGCGCCGTAGTTGTCGCCGGCCTCCTGGCTGCGGAACTGCAGGATGCCCATGGCCGGCGTGTAGAAATCGCCCTTGCTGACCACGATCAGCGGCCAGAACAGGTCGTTCCAATGCGCGATCACCGAGAAGATCGCGAAGGCGGTCGCCGCCGGCCAGGCGTTGGGCAGGACGACGCGCCAGACGATCGAGAGTTCGTTCATGCCGTCGAGCCGCGCGGCGTGGATCAGCTCGTCCGGCATCGCCCGGAAGAACTGCCGGAACAGGAAGATCGCGAACACCGAGATCGTGAACGGCGCGATCAGCGCCGTGTAGGTGTCGAGCAGGCCGAGCTTCGCGAAGGTGAAATAGAGCGGCATCGCCGTGACCTGCGCCGGCACGAGCAGCCCGAACATCACGAAGGCGAACAGCGTCTCGCGCCCCCGGAAGCGAAGCTTTGCCAGCGCATAGGCCGCAGGCACCGCGAAGAGGAGCTGGAACAGGAGAATCCCGGCGCAGACGATGACGCCGTTCATGAGGTAGGTAGCGATCGGCACCTGGCTCAGCACCTGCCCGTAGTTCTCGATCGCGTAGAACCGCTCCGGCCAGAGCGTCAGTGAAGCCCGGAACACCTCGTCGCGCGGCTTGGCTGAAACGGTCAGCATCCAGACATAGGGCGTGAGCACGATGCCGGAGAAGATCGTGAGCAGGCCGAGCCGCGGCAGATCCGCGAGAAGCGGGGCACGCGTCATCCG
The DNA here is from genome assembly GCA_964628955.1 of uncultured Methylocystis sp. Taxonomy (GTDB): domain Bacteria; phylum Pseudomonadota; class Alphaproteobacteria; order Rhizobiales; family Beijerinckiaceae; genus CAZVMY01. Next base: position 1,558 of record CAZVMY010000163.1, on the reverse strand, counting down.
TAATGCACCCTGCGGTCGAGAACCCGGTTCTGCAGCAGCATCAGCGCCACGACGACGAACAGGAACACCAGCGTCATCGCCGCCGAATAGCCGAAACGGAAGAACGAGAAGCCCTCGACGTAGATCGTGTGCAGGAGGACCTCGGAGGCCTTGTTCGGCCCGCCCTGCGTCAGCGTCGTCACCGTCTCGAACACCCGGAGGCTGCGGATCGTCGTGATGATGGTGACGAAGAGCGTCGTGGGGCCGAGCAGCGGCCAGGTGACGAGCCGGAAGCGCGACCACGGCCCGCGCGCGCCGTCGATTTCGGCGGCGGCGTAGAGCTCGCGCGGGATCGCGGTCAGTCCCGCGAGAAACAGAACGAGGTTGAACCCGACGTTCTCCCAGATGCCGATGAAGCCCAGCGAGACGATGACCCAGTCGGACGAGGCCAGCCAGTTCGGGCCGGCGATGCCGAGCGACCGCAGGACGGCATTGACCGGGCCGATCGTCGGATGGAGCAGATATTGCCAGGCCGTCGCCATCGCGACCGTGAGCGAGACGACCGGCAGGAAGAAGATGGCGCGGAAGACTGCGCGGCCGCGTAAGCCCGCCTCGATCAGGACCGCCAGACCGAGGCCGCCGAGGATCGAGAGCGGCGTCACGAAGCCGACGTAGACGGCCGTGTTGACGATCGCGGCGACGAAACCCCGGTCGCGCGACAGCTCATGGAAGTTCTCGAGACCGACGAACCGGAGCGACGTCTCGCCGAACTGGTAATCGGTGAAGGCGAGGGCGAAGACGGCGACCGTGGGCAGCAGGATCATCAGCGCGAAGGCCGCCACGGCTGGAAGCGTCAGCAGCCAGGCGGCTGCCGACTCGCCGAAGTCGCGGCGCGCGCCAGCGGGAGCGAGCCCGGTCGGGGAGAGCGCGAGATCGGTCATGAAAGCCCGCGCGGGCCGCCGTCAGGCATGCTGCGTCGCCCCGGCGAGCGCACGCCCGGCCAGACGCTTGCCGGCGGCATCGAACAGAAACGCCCGCGACGGATCGGGCTTCAGGCGGATGGTCTCGCCGACGGCGAGGCGGGGTCGGTCCTGTGCGGCGAGCCGGCAGACGATGGCCTCCTCGGTCGCGCGCTGCCGTGCATGCAGCAGGACGCTTTCGCCGAGGAACTCGACGTACTCGACCCGGGCAGCCAGGCCTTCGCTCGGATGCGGGGCCACGTCCTCGGGACGCACCGCGAAGATGCAGGGGCCGGTGGCTCCGGCCAGCATGCCGATCGCGGCCCCGCCCAGCCGCACGAGCCGATCCTCCCGCACCTCTGCCTGCAGCGTGTTGATGCGCGGGCTGCCGATGAAGGCTGCGACCCTGAGGTCCTGCGGGTCGACGTAGATCTCTTCCGGGCTGCCGATCTGGAGGATGCGGCCGTCGATCATGACGGCGACGCGGTCGGACATCGTCATCGCTTCCGACTGGTCGTGCGTCACGTAGATCGTCGAGGCGCCGACCCGGCGGTGCAGCTCCACGATCTCCTTGCGCGTCTGGACGCGGAGCGCAGCATCGAGGTTGGAGAGCGGCTCGT
>CAZVMY010000162.1:0-6737 GCA_964628955.1 uncultured Methylocystis sp. | reverse complement strand
AGCCGCCGGTCTGGAACGTCGCCATGGCCGGTACGCTGATCGTGATGCTGCCGCCGCTGATCGTGGTCATCTTCATGCAGCGCTGGTTCGTGCGCGGCCTCATCTCGACGGACAAGTGAGAAAACCCATGGCCGAGATCGCGATCCGCAAGGTCTTCAAGAGCTACGGCAAGACACAGGTCGTGCATGGTGTCGACCTGACGATCATGAACGGCGAGTTCGTCGTGATCCTCGGCCCGTCCGGCTGCGGCAAGTCCACGCTGCTGCGCATGATCGCGGGGCTGGAGGAGATCACCGGCGGCGAGATCGCCATCGGCGGCACAGTCGTGAACACGCTCGAGCCGCGCGAGCGTGGCTGCGCGATGGTGTTCCAGAACTACGCCCTCTATCCGCACATGAGCGTCGCCGAGAACATCGGCTATGCGCTCAAGGTGGCGGGCGTATCGAAGGCGGAGCGCACCGCCCGCGTCGCGGCGGTGGCGAAGACGATCGGCCTCGAGGACTATCTCGACCGCCGGCCTGGCCAGCTTTCGGGCGGCCAGCGGCAACGCGTCGCCATGGGCCGCGCGATGATCCGCGAGCCCAAGGTGTTCCTGTTTGACGAACCGCTGTCCAACCTCGACGCCAAGCTGCGCGTGCAGATGCGCGTGGAGATCCGCCGGCTTCACCAGCGCCTCTCCGCCACGTCGGTGTTCGTTACCCATGACCAGGTCGAGGCAATGACGCTGGCCGACCGTATGGTGGTGATGAACAAGGGCCACGTAGAACAGGTCGGCACGCCGCTGGAGATCTACAACCACCCGGCGTCGCTGTTCGTCGCGGGCTTCATCGGCGCCTCGCCGATGAACATCCTCGACGGTGCCGTCGATGGTCCCGGTTCGGTGGCGGCCGGCGGGCGCTCGTGGCAGGTGCCGGCCGCAGCCGGCCTCGCCATCGGCAGCAAGGTCGCGATCGGCATGCGGCCGGAGGACATCGAGACAGGGGCGACCGGCGCGGCCAACATCGGCGACGTCAAGGTCGAGTTCGTCGAGGAACTCGGCGCCGTCCGCCTCGTGCACGGCGATTATCTCGGCCGTGACTTCATCGTGCAGGCCCCCGCCGCCACGGCGATGCAGGCGGTCGAGCATCTGCGTTTCGCGGTGCCGCCCACGGCGATCCATCTGTTCGACGGCGGTACGGGAAAGCGGATCGAGGCGGCGAGCCGCGCCGCGACTGCCCCCGTCGCCGCCTGACGAGGCTGATCCGTCGACAGACGCCACCCGCCTGCGCTAACTGCGAAAGCGCGGGGGAGCGGGCGATGGCGGTGATGATCGACGGATTGCGGCTGAAGACGCCGAAGGTGGTTGCGGTGGCGCGGCCGGGCCCCGGCGGTCGCTACCCGAAAGCCAGGCTCGACTCAGCGGCGCGCACCCGGATGGTGCACGCGCGCGCCTTCGTCGATCGCGCCTGGATGACCGACGACGCGCCGCTGATGTACGCCTTCAATACCGGTGTCGGGCTGTTCAAGGACCAGCGTATTCCGGTCGCCGACATGGCGTTCTACCAGGACCAGATCATCCGGGCGCATGCGACCGGCATCGGCGAGCCGTTCGACCGGGAGGTGGTGCGCGCGACCATGCTGCTGCGGGCCAACGCCTTCGCCTCGAACTATTCGGGACCGAGCCTCGAAGTCACCGACCGGCTGCTCGGCTTTCTCAATGCCGGCATCCATCCGGTCGTGCCGCAGAAGGGTTCTGTCGGCGCGTCGGGCGATCTGGCGCCGCTCGCTTATGTCGCCGGCGCGATCCGCGGCTTTCCGGAAGCCATGGTCGAATACCGCGGCCGGATCATGCCGGCGCCGGAAGCGGCAGCGAAAGCCGGCTTCGCGCCTGAATTCAGGCTCGGCGCGAAAGATGCCTCGGCGCTGATCAACGGCTCGACGGTCTCGCTGGCGCTGGCGGTGCTGGCGCATCACGACGCGATGGCGGTCACGAAGACGGCCGCGATCGGCCTCGCCATGTCGCTGGAGGCGCTGCGCGGCGAGCTGATCGCCTTCGATCCGCGGCTGCACGGGGCGCGGCCGCATCCGGGCCAGGCGAAGGTCGCGCGGAACCTGCTGCGGATCGCCGGGGATTCACGCCGCTGCTCGGAAGGCGCCCGCGCGCTGCTCTACCCCGACGAGACGCGCGATCCGGCGAAGCCGATCCCGCCGCGCGTGCAGGACGTCTACTCGCTGCGCTGCGCGCCGCAGGTGCACGGCCCCGTACTCGACGCGCTCGGCCACATCGGCGGGGTGATCGCGACGGAGATCAATTCGGCGACCGACAACCCGCTGATGTTCGCCGAGGAGGCCGGCGGCTACCGCTCGATCTCGGGCGGGCATTTCCATGGCGCCTATGTCGGCCACGCCATGGATTATCTGGCGATCGCCATGACCGATCTCGGCAGCATCTGCGAGCGCCGGCTGGCGCGGCTCATCGACCCCACCATGAGCTACGGCCTGCCGAGGAACCTCGTCACGGGGCAGCGCGGGCTCAACACCGGCTATGCCACCGTGCAATGCTCGATGTCGGCGCTGGTGATGGAGAACCGGACGCTGGCGACGCCGGCCAGCGTCGACAGCGTTCCGGGCAAGTCGAACAGCGAGGATCACGTGTCCAACTCGACCTGGGCGGCGCGTAAGGCACGCACCATCGTCCAGAACGTCGAGCGCATCGTCGCGGTCGAGATGCTGATGGCGGCGCAGGCGCTGACGCTGGTCGCCGACAGGTCGAAGGCGTTTCCGCTGGGCACCGGCACGCGCGCGGCGCTGGAGACGATCCGGGCGACGATCCCGCCGGCGCTCGACGGCGATCGCTGGTATCATGACGAGATCGAGGCGATCACGGCGCTGACCCGCGCGGGCAGCATTCTCGCGGCCGTCGAGGCCGCCGTCGGCCCGCTGGAGTGAGAACGATGATCCGCGATTTCGGCCAGTTCCAGGGTGAGACGATCCGGGAGATCACGTTGCGCTCGGACGCGGGCGCGGAGGCCAGGGTCATCACCTGGGGCGCCGTGGTGCGCGACCTCACCGTGCCGCTCCGGGATGGGACCAGCCGGCACGTCGTGCTCGGTTTCGAGCAGTTCGATGATTACCCGGCCCACTCGCCGTATTTCGGGGCGATCGCGGGGCGCTATGCCAACCGGATCGGGGCCGGCCGGTTTACGCTCGATGACACGCCGCATCAGGTCGCCCTGAACCAAAAGGATGCGTCGGGCCGGCCGATGCACCATCTGCACGGCGGCTTCGCAGGCTTCGGCAAGCGCCCCTGGCATCTCGTGGCCAGCGGTCGGACGTTCGCGACCCTCGCCCTCATCTCACCCGACGGCGACGAGGGCTATCCCGGCACGCTGGCCGCGCTGTGCACGTACCGGCTGCTCGAACCAGCGACGCTGCAGGTCGAGCTCACCGCGACGACCGATCGGCCGACCATCGTCAACCTGGCCCATCATTCCTATTTCAACCTGGATGGGAGCAGCGACGTCGGCGATCATCTCATGACGCTCGACGCCGATTTCTACACGCCCGTGGGGGACGGCCTGATCCCGACCGGCGAGATCCTGTCGGTGGCCGGCACGCCGTTCGACTTCCGCAGCGAGCGTCCGATCGGACAGACGGTCGCGGGTGTCCGGTTCCCGCTCGACCATAACTTCGTCTTGCGTCAACGGGACGGCTTCGCCCGCGCTGCCCGCGTGAGAAGCCCGCAGAACGGCCTGGCGCTTGAGGTCTGGACCACGGAGCCCGGCGTGCAGTTCTACGAAGGCGCCAAACTCAACCCGCCCGTGCCCGGGCTGGGCGGCGTCCGCTATGGCGCATCGTCCGGGTTCTGCCTGGAACCACAGCGGTTCCCCGACAGCCCGAACCACGCCCATTTCACCGATCCGACGCTCCGGCCGGGGGCGGTCTACCGGCAGACGACCGAGTACCGGTTCGCCTGACGATCAGGCGCGGCCTTCCAGCAGCGGCCGGCGTCGGGCGAGTTCCTTGCCCATGAACTCGAGGAAGGCGCGGACCCGCGCCGAGTTCTTGAGATCGGGATGGGTCAGCAGCCACAGCGCGCCGTCGAAGCTCATGACCTCGGAAACGACCCGGGTGAGTGAGGGCGTCCTGTCGCCGATGAAACAGGGCAGCAGCGCGATGCCGATCCCGGCTTCGACGGCCTGGGCGAGCCCGAGCACGGTGTTCAGCCGGTAGATCACCCTGGCATGCGGCATGGTCTTCGCCAGCCAGCGGGCCGGCGGCAGGCTGGTCAGCCCGGCGCTGAATCCGATCCACGGCAGATCGTCGAGCGCGGAGACCGGCCGCGGCAGGTCGGCCATGTCGGCAGGCCCGTAAACGCACCAGTTGATCGCCGCGATCCGCCGGCCGAACAGCGTCTCGCTCGGCTCCGCGGTGGCGCGAATGGCGACGTCCGCATCGCGGTTCGACAGGTTCAGCGCCCGGTTCTCGACCACGACGTCGAGCTTGATGTCCGGACACTGGCGGCAGAACGCGCCGAACAGCGGCGTCAGCAGATGCGCGACGAGCGAGTCGTTCGTAGTCACGCGCAATTCGCCGGACGGCTTGACGTCGCGGCCGGCGACCCGGCGTTCGAAGTCGATCACATCGTCCGACATGCGGCTGGCCAGGACCACCATCTCCTCGCCGGCGAGCGTCGGGACGTAGCCGGCGCGGGCACGCTCGAACAGGCGGCTACCGAGATTGTCCTCGAGGGCGTTCAACCGTCTGAAAACGGTCGAGTGATTGAGACCGAGCGCCTCACCGGCTGCAGCGAGCGATCCGCTGTCTGCAATCGCCTTGATCAGGCGAAAATCGTCCCAAGCGATGTTCGGCATTGGCGCTTCATGACAATCCCCCAAATGGGGGTCAACCGCTTGGGGGCTCCGAAGCGGCCCGTATGGCGACATTTCTACAAACAAGTTGAGGGGCGCGTCACCTCGGCGCCGCCGCTCTTCTCAAACGATCGTTGATCGCCTCGCCCAGACCATGCCCCGGTACCGGTGCGACGGCGATCATCGACGCTCCGGATGCGTCCAGACTCCGGAGCATGCCGAAGAGGTTCGTGGCCGCCTCGACCAGATCGCCGGACGGCGAGAGATCCAGCGTGACCGCCGCTGCGCCACCCGGCAGCCGACGTCCCCCGAACGTCAAGAGAGCCTCGCCCGGGCCGACTTGGTCCGCATCCCGCCGGACCAGCGCCCGCGGCGCGTAGTGAGACGGCAAAAGCCCTGGCGACAGCAGCGGACCGCCGAGGTCCAAAGTCTCGTGGTCCGGTGGATGGCCGAGCACCGTCTCGATGTCGGCGCGCGCGATGCCTCCCGGTCTGAGCAGCCGCGCGCCGGCGCCGAGGCAGGCGACGATCGTGGATTCGATCCCGACCAGGGACGGACCACCGTCGACGACCAGGTCCACGCGGCTGCCGAGTTCCGCACGGACGTCGATGGCCGTGGTGGGGCTGAGTGCGCCCGAGCGGTTGGCGGAGGGTGCCGCAACCGGACGGCCGAAGGCGGCGAGGATCGCACGGGTGTCCGCCGGCGCCGGAACGCGCAGGCCGACGCTGGCGAGCCCGGCGCGGGCAAGGTCGCAGACCGTGCCGCCGGGCGCCATCGGCACCACGAGCGTCAGCGGCCCAGGCCAGAACGCCTCGGCGAGCCGGTGCGCGGCCGGTCCAAAGAGGCCCTCGCGTTCGGCAGAGGCGCGATCGGCGACGTGAGCGATCAAGGGGTTGAAGCGCGGACGCTGTTTGGCGGCGTAGATCGCGGCGACGGCACGGGGATCGGTCGCGTCGGCGGCAAGGCCGTAGACGGTCTCGGTCGGTAGCCCGAGAAGGCCGCCGCGCCGCAGGACCGCCACCGCTGCCGCCAGGATCGAGGGATCCAGACTGGAGCCGGAAGGACCGAAAGACCCGGTCACCGCACTGGTTCCGCGCGGCGCGGATCACGTTTGCAGAGCGTTCGGTCGATCCTCGTTTTCATGTTGAGACTGCGCCTAGGTGAGAATAGGTTCCGGGGTCAAGCAACGACCGGGCGCGGGCGGTGTCGATCGCCTGCGCCGTCCAAGGCGCGCCCCGGGTCGAGAGGCGCCCGTATGGAGGAGATCGCCGTGACGTACAGCGCACCGACCGCAGACATCGCGTTCACCATGCGTCATGTCGCCGGTCTGGCACAGGGGCAGACCGACGGGCTCTACGCCGATCTGGACGACGATACGCTCGAGGCCGTTCTCGATGAGGCGGCCCGGTTCGCCGCCCAACGCCTCGCGCCGCTCAACTGGACCGGCGACCGCCATGGAACGCCCCTGAAGGACGGTAGGGTTTCGACGCCGCCGGGCTGGAAGGACGCCTATCAAGACTGGGCCGCCGCCGGCTGGCTGGCGCTTGCAGCCGAGTCGAAGCACGGCGGACAGGGGCTGCCGCTGCTTCTGGGATCTGCCTGCACCGAGATCTGGAACGCGGCGAACCTCGCCTTCAGCCTCAACCCGCTGTTGACGCAGGGCGCGATCGAAGCGCTGACCACGCACGGCTCGTCCTATCTCCAGGAGACCTATCTCACGAAGATGATCGCCGGCGAGTGGACCGGCACCATGAACCTGACCGAGCCCTCGGCCGGTTCGGACCTCGCCGCGCTGCGCACGAAAGCCGAGCGGGCCGGCGACGGGACGTACCGCATCGCCGGCAGCAAGATCTTCATCACCTACGGCGAGCACGATCTGACCGAGAA
>CAZVMY010000161.1:0-6740 GCA_964628955.1 uncultured Methylocystis sp. | reverse complement strand
GGATCGTCGGCATCGACCTCAACCCCGCCAAGGCGGAGATGGCGCGGCGCTTCGGCATGACGGATTTCGTCAATCCCGACGCTGTCGGCCGCGACAAGGTGGTGCAGGCGGTAATCGACCTGACCAGCGGCGGGGCGGATTTCTCGTTCGAGTGCATCGGCAGCACCGAGGTGATGCGCCAAGCGCTGGAATGCACGCACCGCGGCTGGGGCGAATCGATCATCGTCGGCGTCGCGGCGGCCGGGAAGGAGATCGCGACCCGGCCGTTCCAGCTCGTCACCGGGCGCGTCTGGAAAGGCACCGCCTTCGGTGGCGCCCGCGGCCGCACCGACGTGCCGAAGATCGTCGACTGGTACATGGACAGCCTGATCACGCACAGGATGCCGCTGGACGAGATCAACACGGCCTTCGACCTGATGCACGAGGGTGCGTCGATCCGCAGCGTCGTCGTCTATTGAGAGAGCCGGTGAGGGTGGCGTGTCTGCCGGATGCCCGATGTCGGACGTGACCGCCGTCCGGCTGGCGGAGGTGCTGGCGCGGGTGCGCGCGCAGGCGCCGCTCGTGCACAGCATGACCAACGCGGTCGTGACGACCTTCACCGCCAACGTGCTGCTGGCGATCGGCGCCTCACCGATCATGACGCAGGCGCAGGACGAACTTGAGGAGATCGCGGCGATCGCCGCTGCGCTGAACGTCAACATCGGCACGCTGGAGCCGGCGTCGGCGAGCGCCATGCGACGGGCCGCCGGCCTTATGACCGCCCGCGGCAAGCCGTTTGTGCTCGATCCGGTCGGAGCCGGTGCGACGAGCTACCGGACGCGGACGGCACTCGACCTCGTGGCACTCGGCCCGCGCATCCTGCGCGGCAACCCCGGCGAGATTGGAGCGATCGCCGCGGCGCGCGCGGGCCGCGCGCCGGCGAGCGCCATGAGGGGGGTCGATTCGCTGACGGGGCCGGACGCGGTCGCTGGAGCGGCGGCGGCGCTCGCGGCCGACGAAGGGCTCACGGTCGCGATGACCGGCGCGACGGATATCGTGACGGACGGAAGCCGCCAAGCCCGCGTCAGCGGCGGCAGCGCGACGATGACGCGCATCACCGGGACCGGCTGCGCGCTGACGGCCGCCGTCGGCGCCTGCGCGGCGGTCGAGGACGATCCCTTCATCGCGGCGCTCGCGGCGGTCGCCCTCTTCAAGGGCGCGGCAGGGGCGGCGAGCCGGACCGCCCGCGGGCCGGGGAGCCTGGCGATCCATTTTCTCGACTGCCTCGCGCGGACGGACGGCTTCCCCTTCGAGGGGGTCGAGATCACGGTATCCTGAGCGGGTCGCGGTCGTCCGACGGCCGCTCGAGCGAGCGGATGATGTGGTCGGCGAGCCTCAGCGCCGGCGGCGCAGGGGCCGCGGCGGTCATCAGTGCGATTTCCGTGTCCGACAGGTCGGGGAGGCCGTCGCGGAGCACGACGAAATCCGGCGGCACCATCGCCTTCGGCAGGACGGCCACGCCGAGCGCCGCGCGCACGGCCGCCTGTGCCCCCGCGAGCGAGGTCGATGTGTAGGCAATGCGCCAGGGCCGGCCGACCCCATCGAGCGCGCGGATCGCCCGCTGACGGTAGACGCAGGGGTGGGGCGACACGACCAGCGGCAGGGGGCCGACATCGAGGGAGAGCGCCGCGCGGGCCGCGGCCCAGACCAGCGGCTCGCGCCAGACCCGCACGCCTTCGGTCGGCCCGATGCGTTCGCGCTTGATCAGCAGCACATCGAACGCGCCTGTCCGGAACCGGTCCAGCAGGTTCAGCGTCAGGTCGGTCGTCACCTCGAGGGCCACGTGCGGATGGGCCCGCGCGAACCGGGCGAGCACGTCCGGCAGGTGCGTCGTCGCGAAATCCTCGGGTGTCCCCAGCCGTACCGTTCCGGCGAGCGCCGGGGCGCCGATCCGCGTTACAGCCTCCTCGGACAAGGCCAGGATGCGTCGCGCATAGGCCGCCAGCATCTCCCCGTCGGCAGTCGGCTGGACGGTCCTGGCGCCCCGATCCAGCAGCCGGACGCCGAGCTTCTCCTCAAGTCGCCGCATCTGCACGCTGACGCTGGGCTGGCTCAGACGCAGACGACGGGCAGCCCTCGTCAGGCCACCCGCGTCGACGACCGCGACGAAGGTGCGCAGCAGACCCGTATCGAGAGGCTCGATCATCTCGGCTTGATAGTCGCAGACTATGAATAAGATCAATAAAGATTAGTCGCAGCTATTGATTTTCAGCGGTACCCGGCGGTCTCCCGATCAGAGAGCCCCCCATGGACGCCGTCTCCCTAGCCCTTGCCAACCTGTCCTCGCCGCCAATCCTCTGTTTCGCGCTTGGTGCCTTGGCCGTCGCGATCCGGTCTGATCTCCGGCTTCCCGACGGTCTCTTCACGATGCTGTCGTTCTACCTCCTGTTCGCGATCGGACTGCAGGGCGGCGTGAAACTGCGCGAGGCCGGTCTGCTCGCCCTGATCGGACCGGTCGGCGCGGCGCTCGCGCTCGGCGTCACGATCCCGTTCGCGACTTACGCGCTTGCCCGCGGGCCGGGCCGCATGACCGTTTCCGACGCGGCGGCGCTGGCCGCGCATTACGGCTCCGTCTCGGCCGTAACCTTCGCGGCGACCACCGCCTATCTCGACCTCGCCGGTATTCCCTACGACGGCTACGTGGCGGCGCTGCTTGCAGTCATGGAAGCGCCGGGCATCATCGTCGCGATCGCGCTCGCCAAACGGGCTGGTATCGCCGCCGGGTCCGTTGGCGCACCGGAGCACGGCGCGGCCCGGCCCCCGGAGCAGCATTGGCTGCATGAGCTTGCCGCAGGCCGGAGCGTGCTTCTGCTCGTCGGCGGCCTCGCGATCGGTGCCATCGCGGGGCCTTCGGGCTATCAGCCGGTCAAGCCGCTGTTTGGCGACCTGTTCCGCGGCCTGCTCTGCCTGTTCCTGCTCGATCTCGGCATGACGGTCGCGTCGCGGGTGCGCGACGTCGGCCGGAGCGGCCTCTTCCTCGTCGTGCACGGCGTCGCCATGCCCGTCTGCGCCGCGGTGGCAGGGCTGCTGCTCGCTTGGGCGGCCGGCATGGCCGCGGGAAGCGCCATCGTGCTCGCAACGCTCGCGGCGAGCGCATCCTACATCGCGGCGCCCGCGGCGGTGCGCAGCGCCCTGCCGACCGCGAATCCTGGACTGGCGCTCACGGCCTCGCTCGTGATCACTTTCCCGTTCAATCTGGTGGTCGGGATTCCGCTCTACAGGGCGATGGCGGATCGGCTCTACGGCCCGTGACGGGCGTTCGGGAAGTCGTGAGGGATGCGGTTACGGACCCGGAGCAGCGACCAGTCTGAAGCGCGGGGCGGGAGGTTCCCCAGTGAAATCGACCTCCACTCCAAAGAACCGGTAGCTCTTGCCGGACTGCTGGTTCAGCCACGCGATGGCGGCCTTCCGGCCGTCATCGAGCTGCGGGGCGACCCATACGAGGCTCGCCCGATCGACGCCCAGCCGGGCGACGGTGGCCAGCAGCTCGTCGAGAGGCGCCGGATCACCCGGCGTAATCCCGGCGGCGATCAGCACCGTGCAGCCGTCGCAGTCTGCGACGACGATTCCGTCCCGCCTTTCGCGGCCATTGTCGACCGGTCGCAGGGCGAACGTCCCGAGGTGCGTGGCCTTGGCAAGTTCAACGAGGGCGTCCCGCTCCGCGAGCCAAGGCCCGATCCGTGTCGCGTCGCCCGAAGCGATCAGTTCCGCGGCCCTGCTTTGAGCGGCTGCAATCGCGGCTTTCAGCTCCCGGTGCTTGGCATCGAGCGCCGTCGACCGCGCGACCATCAGCTCCATGTCCCGCTGAAAGCGCACTGACCGGGCCGCTTCACGCTGCTGACGTCTGAACTCCCGCACCTCCCTGGCCGGGAGAGGCGGCGGATCGCCCTGGCAGCGCACCTCGAGCCAGGGTAATCCAAAACTGTCCGGCGCCGCGCCGTCGTCACGTTTGACCCGGGTCACAACGACCTTGATCTCCAGACCGGCGTCGATCGCGCGGCCGATGCTCTCGGCCGGGTCGCCTTCAAGGGAGCCGATAGGGGCGCCAGACGGAAGGACAAGCTGGAATCGCTCGTCCGGATCCGTCCGACGGTCCTCGAACGACAGAACGATCCCCGGCTGGATCTCGGCGGCGTTTTCGCGAATTTTCTGGCCATGAAGCGTGCGAGGTTCGAACTCGGGCACCAGCTTCTTCCACCCCGGCCATCCCGGAACGGCCGATGGATCGGGTGGTTCCGCATCCTGCGGGGCGCCGGTCGCCAGCCAGGCCTTGAAGCGAGGCCGGACTTCCGCCATGCGCACGCGACGAACGCCATCGTCGTCGAGGCCGAGTTCCTGCAACACCACGCGGCCCGGAAACGGCTTGCCGTCGCCCGACAACCTCGTTTCGAACTCGACGCGGTCGACCTCGACGATCTCGGCCCGTACATCGTGGCCTGCGTCCAGCAGTGCCGCGATCGACCGGTTCTCCTCGCGGGGGATGTAGCCGATGCGCTCGCCTGTCGTCAGATGGATCGCCACGGCGGCGGGATCATGGCCATTCTCCAGATCACGGCGCAGCACGATCCGCGCGGATGGCGTGATCCGCTCGACGAGCGCGGAGCCAAGATGGTAGCCGATGCCGCGAACTTCGGAATCCGTCAGGAGGAGCGCGGCAGCCTTCGGAAGGGCGGCCGGTGACGGCGTGGGCGCAAGACCGCCGACCGTGGCTCCGGCGCCGACGCCCTTGAGAAAGTCACGCCGCGAGGTCGGGCCGGGAGCGTCTGATTCGCGGCTCACGTGACGATGTCCGATCGAAATCCCGCTCGCGACGGGTCAAGCCGGAGGCTGCTCGATGACCGCATCGGATGAACAAGTCTGGTGGAGCTGAGGGGATTCGAACCCCTGACCTCTGCAGTGCGATTGCAGCGCTCTCCCAACTGAGCTACAGCCCCGGCACCAGACGGCGCGATGTGTACGCTCGGGTACTTTGCGCTGTCAATTGCAGCCTCCGGCCGCGTCGGCGCGGTCCCGGCCGGCGCTTCCTACCGCAGTGCACGATTCGCGTTTCCGTTTCGCGTCGCTCTGCTCTAGAGCAGGGGCGTCATTGCGGAGCCCCCGATGCGTGCCATTCTCGACGTCGTGCTGATTGCGCTGAATCTTCTGACCTGGATCGTCATCATCTCCGCGATCCTGAGCTGGCTCGTGGCGTTCAACGTCGTGAACACGCGCAACGAGGTCGTCCGCACCATCGGCGACGTGCTCTACCGGATCACGGAGCCGCTGCTGCAGCCGATCCGGCGCTACGTGCCGAGCTTCGGGTCGATGGACGTCTCGCCGATCATCCTCCTGCTCCTGATCTTCCTGATCGAGCGCGTGATCGTTTACTACATCTATCCCAACGTCTTCTGACCCCCTCCTCGCGACCGCGCGCCGCATCGCGCGGCGGCCCGTTCCAGCGCAAATGTCATTCGCGCCGTCGCTCGGGGGATAATAAGATTCTCGGGCGGAGCGTTGCGACCAGTCTGGAACCGGTCTAGCAGATGCGCCTGTACGGATTGCGCCCGAACGGATTCTCGGAAGGCTGCTCATGGCTGAAGTGAAGGTGATGGAACCGGGGCGCATCGTAGAGCGCCCGCTCTCGCCGCATCTGGGCATCTACAAGCCGCTGATCACGATGATGATGTCGATCGTGCATCGGATCACCGGCGGCGCGCTCTACTTCGGGACTCTGCTCGTCGCGTGGTGGATCATCGCCGCGGCAACCAGCCCGGCGGCATTCGATCGCATGCAGGCGGTCATGAACTCGCTACCCGGCCGCGTGGTCCTCCTCGGCTACACCTGGGCGCTGCTGCATCACATGCTCGGCGGCATCCGCCACCTCGTGTGGGACAGCGGGCGCGGCCTTGGCATCGAGCGCAACGCGATCGCGCGCGGTACGCTCTTCGGCTCGCTGATCCTGACGGTCGTCGTCTGGATCATCGGCTTCGCGATCCGCTGAGGCCGACGATGAACAGGTCGACGGATTTCCGCACGCCTCTCGCCCGGGTCCGCGGGCTGGGCTCCGCCAAATCGGGCACGGAGCACTTCTTCCTGCAGCGCATGACGGCGGTGTCGAACATCGTGCTCGCCATCGCGTTCATCGTCATCGTCCTCGGACTGACGGGCGCCGACCACGCGACGATGGCACGGACCGTGTCGCACCCGCTGGTTGCGCTGCTTCTGCTGCTGTTCGTTGTCTCGGCGCTGATCCACATGCGGCTCGGGATGCAGATCATCATCGAGGATTACGTCCACGAGAAGGGCCTGAAGATCGCGGCCCTGGTGGCGAACACGTTCTTCGCGGTCGGAATGGGTGCGGCGCTCGCGTTCGCTCTCCTGAAGATGGCGATCGGCGGCTGACGGCGCGCCGCGGTTTACGGGAGGTCGGTCGACATGGCGAAAGCGACGAGGGTGGGCGTCAACGGCGCAGGAGCCGGGCGTGCGGCACGGCCGGCCTACGCCGGGCAGGCCTACCCGATCACCGATCACCGCTATGACGTGGTCGTCGTCGGCGCCGGCGGCGCCGGGCTGCGCGCCGCGGTCGGCGCCTCGCAGGCGGGGCTGAGGACCGCCTGCATCAGCAAGGTCTTCCCGACGCGCTCGCATACCGTGGCGGCGCAGGGCGGAATCTCCGCCGCGCTCGGCAACATGGGCGCCGACGACTGGCGCTGGGCCTGGCC
>CAZVMY010000160.1:0-6754 GCA_964628955.1 uncultured Methylocystis sp. | reverse complement strand
CTTGATCGGAGTGTCCTTTCCGAGGTTGCGGTCCCAGATCTCGACATAGTTTCCGAGCTGCTTGACGATGTTGTAGGCCCATTTGTCGTCGAGCCCGATGATCTTGCCCCAGCCGGGCTCGTTGCCGAGCACGCGCTTGACGTCGGACTTCTTGGTCGTGCGCAGCACCTCGTCCACATTGGCCGAGGTGATGCCTTCGTTCTCCGCCCAGATCAGAACGTTGACGGCGTAGCGTGTGATGTCGAACCACTTGTCGTCGCCGCGCGGGATCGCGACGCCGTTCGGCTCGGTCGAATGCCCGACATAGAACACCTGATGATCGTCGGGGTTCTTGGCGGCCGAGGCGCGCTGACCCCAGGCGGCGAGACCATCGGTGACGTAGCTGTCGCAGCGGCCGGCGAAATAGCTGTCGCGGGCCTGGATGGTCGAGTCGAAATAGACCCGCTTCATCTTCACGCCCGGATGCTCCTCCTCCATCTCGTCGAGCGCCTGCTCCGTGAGGCTGCCACCGCCCTGAAGACAGACCGTCAGACCATTCAAGTCCTCGGCAGTCTTGACGTTCATGCGTGTCGGCACGAGGAGCGCATCGCTGTCGAAGATGGTGAGCGAAACGAAGCGCACGGCCATGTCGCGTGTGAAGGTCATGGTCGTCGTACGCGAGAGAACGTCGATTTCACCGGTCTGGATCGCCGGAAGGCGCTGGGCGGCGTTGAGCGGCACGAACCGCGCCTTGTTCTTGTCGCCGAGAACGGCCACCGCGACCGCACGGCATACGTCTGAATCGAAGCCCTTCCACTCGCCCTTCTCGTCGGGTCGAGAGAGACCCGGAACGCCCTGACTGGCGCCGCAACTGACATAGCCCCTCTGCTTGACCTTCTCGAGAATGCCCTGCGCCGATGCCCCTGTCGAAAGGCCGAAGGCGGCTCCGGCGACGAGCGCCGCCGCGGCCAGTCTGGTCCTGATGCATGTCATGATCTCTCTCCTGCGATGACCGTGGTTCATTCCGCCGCGTGGCCGTGGGGCGCGGCATGCCCCTTGTCGATGGATGACAAGACTTCGAATGCGGCGGCGAGGTCGGCGATCAGATCGTCCGGGTCCTCGAGGCCGACCGACAGGCGCCAGTAGGGTCCGTCCGGCAGCCAGCCGACGAACTGACGCCCCTTGCGTGGATCACTCGGCGCGACGAGGCTGTGCACGCCGCCCCAGCTAGCGCCGAGCTGGATGTGCCGCATGGCGGCGAGCGCGCCCGACTGGGCGCTGCGCGAACAGGGCTGCAGGATGACGCCGAAGACGCCCGCCGATCCGGTGAAATCCCGCCGCCAGATCGCGTGGCCCGGGTGATCAGCCTCGGCGGGATGCAGCACCTCGCGCACGTGCGGCTGCTGCTTCAGCCAGCCGATGATGCGGGAAGCGCTGGCCGCCGAATGCCGCATGCGCACCGGCATCGTCTTGAGGCCGCGTTCGCAGAGCGCACAATCGTCGGGTGACACACCGTATCCGAGGTAGCGCATCGTGTCCTTGAGCCGTCGGAACAGGTTTTCGTCCGAGGTTGCGAGCGATCCGAGCAGCAGGTCGCCATGGCCGCCGGCATGTTTCGAGAGCGCCTGCATGGCGATGTCCGCACCATGCTCGAGCGGCCGGTAGAACAGGTGTGACGCCCAGGTGTTGTCGGCGGCGACCAGAATGCCGCGCTCATGGGCTACGCGCGCTATGGCGGGCACGTCCTGGACCTCGAACGTCGCGGAACCCGGCGACTCGACCCAGATCAACCGGGTTCGCCCGGTCAGATGCTGAACGATTCCAGCGTCGATCCTGGGATCATAGATGACGATCTCGATGCCGAGCGGCTCGAGAAGTCTCTGCGCCATTTCCTTTCCCGGCCCGTAGAGCGTCTCGGGCATCAGCACCTGATCGCCGCTCCTGGCCGTCGCCAGCGTGGCGATAGCAATCGCGGCCAGCCCCGACGGCGTCACGAGCGCGCGGGCGGCACCTTCCAGGCGGGCGACATGCTCCTCGAGCGCCCGGCTCGTCGGAGTTCCGTAAAGGCCGTAGCTGAACCCGTCATAGAGCTGCTCGGAACGCTTCTCGAAGGAGTCGAGATCGTCGAACACGACGGTTGAAGCCCGCTCGATCGGCTGTACGAGCGCCCGAAACGGCACCGCCCGTTTCGGCGGCGGATGGATGTGATCGGTATCGGAGGCGCGAGGCGACATCGCCCGAAGCTATCGAGCACAGGCATTGCGGGCTATGGCGGCAATATGCAGAGTCTATCCGTATTTGTTATGGGTTCCCCATGAACCAGCGCGACGTCGACGTCTTTCGGGCGATCATGCAGGCAGGCGGGGCCAGCGGCGCGGCCGAACTGCTCGACGTCTCCCAGCCGGCCGTCAGCCGGGCCCTGGCGCAACTGGAGCGGACGGTCGGCTTCCGCCTGTTCGACCGCATCAGGGGCCGGCTCGTGGCAACGCGCGAGGGACAGCTCTTTCATGCCGAGGTCAGGGCGAGCTACGCCGGGCTCGATCGCCTGAAGCAGCGCGCCGCACAGATCCGCGAGGTCGGTGCCGGCGTGCTCAACATCGCGAGCCTGTCGGCGCTCGGGCATGGCGTCGTGCCGCGTGCGATGACGGCCTTCTCCCGCCGGAACCCCGACGTCCGGATCGGCTACCAGGTCAGGACGTCGACGGTCGTGCGGGATCTCGTGGCGTCGGGGCGCGCCGATATCGGTCTGGCGGCGGACGAAGTGGACACAACCGGCGTCATCCACAGCGTCTTCGCCACGCCGCGCGCGGTCTGCGTTCTTCCCGAAAACCATCCGCTGGCCCGGCGCTCCTTCATCACGCCCCACGACCTCGACGGCGCGCCGCTGATAACGCTGGCACCCGACGACACGGTGCGGGTCGCCATGAACAAGGCTTTCGATGCCGCCGGCGTCCAGCCGCGGATCGTTTTCGAAACGCCCTATTCGCTTTCCATCGCGATACTCGCCGCGCAAGGCGCGGGCATCGGGCTATGCAACCCGTTCACCGTCTCGGACGGCATGGTGCGCGGGCTCGCCGTCCGTGCCTTCGAGCCGGCCATCCACTTCCGGGCGCTTCTGCTGCGTCCTCCGGACGGGCTCAGTTCCAGGCTCGTGAACGACTTCTTGACGGACTTGTACAAGGCGCGGAACGAACTGGCCCCGGCCGAGCGATGAACGCGGCGCTGCTCACCGGGCAAAGATCGGCCAGCCAATGCCTCTGGCCCGCCCTCGCGGTAGCGGTCGTACCAGCGGTAGACCGTAGCCCTTGCGATGCCGGGCTTCCTGGGCGTCGCTTTGGCTGGCCAGTGCGATTGCTCGACCAGGCTGATAATCTCGGCCTTCCCGGATGCGGGCCATCTCATGCGTCGTCTCTCGCATCCCCGGTCATGTTTTTTTTGAGCAGACGGTTTTCCAGGGTGAGATCGGCGACGACCGCCTTCAGCGCCGTGGCCGCCCGGCACAGGTCCTTCACGTCGCCGGACGTGGCGGCCCGCGCCGTATCGCCGGCGAGACGACGTTTGCCGGCCTCCACGAACTCCTTGGACCAGCCGTAATGCTGCGAGGCGGCGATCCCCTCGCGTCGGCACAGCTCAGAGTGGACTGACCCCCGTCGGTGAACGGCGTCTCCGGCGGGTCGAGGTGCATCGCGATCGTCTGCTGGTCACGCTCGTCGGACCACGCGGACCTGGCGGATCGGACGGATCAGGACCTGGGGGATCGGGCGCTACTGCCACGGTCGCTGCAGGCACCTTGCCGGCAGACACCCTGTCAGCAGAGCCACGGCCGGATGGGACCATCGCCGTGCACTGGCCGCGCCGCCAAAGTCGTCCGAGTGTGAGATCACGATCGCGGCCGGGCCGGAGCCGAACGTCAGGCAGGCTCGGCTCGTCAGCGCGATCTACACCGACCCGTGACCTCGGCACCCCCGCCTCGGCCTCCTCCGCAGCCGCGCGGACGTTCGCATTCACCAGTCTGAAACCGAACGCCGCATCCGTCGCATCGGCCCGTCCGGCGCCGGCACGGCCTCCCACATCGTCTGCACAAAGTGGTCGGGACCAGAGACCGCCGAGTGCGAGCCGGTCTGCGCCGGCGACCATCGGCAATTCTTCACACGGGGATTGCCGCGCCAAGACCAGGCGCCGAATGACCGGCGAACACCTGTGCAATGGACGTCGCAAACCGCAGGCGCAGACGCTTCGCCTGTGCAACCCACTGACAGCTCAATCGAATTGCCGAAGTCTCAGAGACGCCGGTTCGGTACCGGGTGGATGGTGGGCGCGACAGGGATCGAACCTGTGACCCCTACGATGTCAACGGCATGCGCCACCGTTGCAAGCGAATGCAATCAAGCACTTAGCGATCACGCTCGCTCTCCTCGAAACCCGGTGTTCCGCCGGTTTCGCGGCTCTGCTTTGAGATTGCTTTCAGACGGTCCGGCACGATGACCGCGCGTCTGACGGATCTCCTGACGCCGGATGGTCGGCGCGCGCTCGATGGCATCCTCGCCGAATCGAGGACCATGCTCGGCGCGATCCAACCGATCCAGGCCATCGCGAACCGGTCGATCGATCTCTTCGATATCCTGACCGGGGGCGGCGTCTCGCCTGCGGATATCTGCCGGCTCCTCGCCGAAGGCGGAATTTTGGCCCAGGACGGGAAGGCCCTGAACAAGGGAACGCTGACGGGTGCGCTGTCCCGAGCTCGCAAATCAGTGAGGCGTCCTGAATCCGCTGCAAGCCAAGCCCGGCTGCAACCGGCTGCACCCGGCTGCACAGGACTGCAGAATGCGCCGCAGGGCTGCACGGGGCTGCAGATCGCTGCTGCCGACGACATTCCGCTGCATCAGACGTCAAATCGAGGCGATGGGCTTCCGGCCACTGCAACTGGCTGCGGGGTGCTGCAGATCGCTGCGGCCAGCGCCGCACCGCTGCAACCACCTGCGTTGCCGCCCGCTTCGGAGAAAGGGGGAGAAAAAGGGGGGCGCGGCCCTCCCGCTCCGTCGCAAAGGCGCGACGGCGTGTCACCGGCCATGCATCGCGGAGCGAGGCTTTTGGCCCTGAATAATCTGGAGAATAAGCATGACGAAGTCTGACATGGAAGTGGTCGGGAACGGCGCTCGCAAGAGCGGAGCCGGCGACATCAAGCCGCCGCCAGAAGCCTCGGCCAGGGCGACCGTAGCCGCTAACTCTGGGGCGCCGTCGGCTCGGCCGTCGCGGTACTTCTACGACATCACGGCGGACGGGACCCATCAAGGCAAGAGCACGATCGCTACCCGCCTCAGGGCTCATTGCGAGGACGCCGGGCTGTCGGTCACGATGGTTCGCATCGAATCCGAGCACGTCGCGAAAGGTCTCGGTGACGACGACGTCCTCGTGCCGGTCGAGGAAATCGGCCAGGCCGGTAGGGTCGTGGGCGGCATCGTGGGTGTGATGGAGCCCGCATTGACGGCGGTGACGCGCATGATCGAACGCGGTGGCGTTGTCGTTATGGACTGGGGCGGGGGCCTCGGGGAATACCGGCTCGAGCTGCTCGCGGCCACCGGGCTGGATCATGTGCTCGCCCAGGAAAACATCCCCGCCTGGACGATCGTGGTCGCCACGGACATCGAGACGAGTATGGCGCAGGCATTGCGCGTGCTCGAAAGGACCGCGCTGATGGCGCCGGAGTTGCAGCGCGCAGTGGTCTTGAACAGGCTCCATGGAGCTTTCGACGCCGCATCGTCCACGCCTCAGGGCCGCAGGAAAGACGCGCTCCTTTCCCACAAGGGTCTCGGTGCGACACTTAACTTTCCTTTGGTGTCGGGCCAGTCGATGGCGGCGCTGGCTCCGCTCGGGCTCGACCACCGGGCGATGCTGGAACTGATCCCTGAGGAGGTTGCGAGGCGCTTGGGGATCTCGCCTTTCCTCGCTCGCGCGCTGCTGGCTCATTTCGCCGCCTGGTACGCCAAGTCCACGGAGGAGATGGAGAAGATCGCCCCCTTTTCCGAATAGGGATGCGAACACGCATTTTCTTTTGCGCCTTTGGGAAATGGAACGAGCAGGTATCACTGCCACAGCGAAAGCTGTTTACTGGCGCAAAATACGATCGGGCTATGTACATGCTGCTATATCGGATCTCGTCGATCCGACTTGGCGGGCAATATTCACAGTGATTTTTCATTTCGAGAAATGGCTGATGAAACGCCTTGATCTGAAATAGGTGAGCACCAGGGAGGGGGAAAATGCCCCTCCCATTCGATCTTGACTGCCTAGTTGCCGGTCTGTCGGAGATTGAAATCAATGTTTGGACTGCACCCATAACGCCAGACGCGTTCGGTTAGATGTGCAGCCGGAAGGCATCGACTGCGCCTTGCCTCGCGTCGAGCGCCTGCTGGGCACCCAAGCGCTGCGTGCATGGCAGCTGCGGTGCAGTTTGCCCATGGACGGCAGCGAATTCTGTGATGTCGACGGTCAGCGCCGTATCGTCAGCGCGGCCATAGGAGCTCAAAGCTGCGTGGACAGACGTTGCGTCAAAATCCCGCACGGCAACTGCTCTGATACGCCGAATTTCTCGATGTCGTAGTCGATATAGCGATGCTCGGGGCAGGGTTCAGCAGCTGGAGACCCGCAAGAACCTACCGGCAATGCCGATTTTGTGATTCACTTTGGCCTCGGCGCAGTCAGCGGGCGGGCTCATGGACCAGCGTTCGTTTTTCGGGTTGTCGGAGCATCTTAAGCGGTTGAGTGCGAACGGCGA
>CAZVMY010000159.1:399-6757 GCA_964628955.1 uncultured Methylocystis sp. | reverse complement strand
GGTGGCGGTGGCCTTCCATGGCGGGCTGTTCAACATCGGCGGCGAAGGGCAGGCGACGCTGGGCGGGCTCGGAGCGGTGCTGTTCTGCTTTGCGTTCGAGGGGCTTCCGCCCTTGCTCCTGGTGCCGCTCGGCGTCTTGGGTGCGGCGCTGTTCGGGGCGACCTGGGCGTTCGTGCCGGGCTATCTGCAGGCCAAACGCGGCAGCCACGTCGTGATCACCACGATCATGTTCAACTTCCTGGCGTCGGTGCTGATGGTCTACCTGCTCGTCAACGTCATGGGCAAGGCGGGCTCGATGGCGCCCGAGACGCGCAACATCGCGGCGGCTGCGCGCATGCCGCAGCTCTGGTCCGTGCTGGCGCCGCTCGGCATCACGCTGCCGCGGACGCCGCTGAACCTCACCTTTCCGCTGGCGCTGCTCGCGGCCGTCGGCGTCTGGCTTCTCGTCTGGCGAAGCCGGCTCGGCTACGAGATCCGCGTGGTCGGCGCCAGTCCGACGGCCGCGGTCTATGCCGGCATCTCGCCGGAGCGCATCACCATGATCGTGATGGCGATCTCCGGGGGGCTCGCCGGGCTCCTCGCCGTCAACGAGATCATGGGCGTGCAGCATCGGCTGCTGCTGGAGTTCGCCGCCGGCGCCGGCTTCGTGGGGATCGCCGTGGCGCTGATGGGCCGGGGCCACCCCGCAGGCGTCGTGCTCGCGGCGCTGCTGTTCGGCGTGCTCTATCAGGGCGGTACCGAGCTCTCGTTCGAGATCCCGACGATCACGCGCGACCTCATCGTAGTCATTCAGGGCTTCGTCATCCTGTTCGCCGGGGCGCTGGAGTTCGCCTTCAAGCGGCCGCTGGCGCGGCTGTTCGCCCGGAGCGCGGCCTGACATGGAAGCGTTCGAGACGCTGATCCAGATCGCCGGCTCGTCGATCCGGCTCGCCGTGCCGCTGCTGTGCGCCTGTCTCGCCGGGCTCTGGGCCGAGCGGTCCGGCGTGGTCGACATCGGGCTCGAGGGCAAGATGCTCGCTGCGGCCTTCGCCTCGGCCGCCGCCGCCGCCTACACCGGGCAGGCGATGGCCGGGCTCCTCGCCGGGATGCTGATCGCCACGGGTTTTGCGCTGGTGCACGGCTATGCCTCGATCACGCAGCGCGGCAACCAGATCGTGTCTGGCGTCGCCATCAACATGCTCGCGGCCGGGCTGACGGCGGTGCTCGGCAACGCCTGGTACCAGCAGGGCGGGCGCACGCCTCCGCTCGATGGCGCCGCCCGGTTCCAGCCGATCGTGCTGCCGGGCACCGCCGACCTCGCCGGCGTACCGCTTCTGGGGCCGGTCTATGCGCAGCTGCTGTCGGGCAACAACCTGGTGATCTGGCTGGCGTTCGCGGCAGTCCCGACGACGTGGTGGGTCTTGTACAAGACTCGTTTCGGCCTGCGCCTTCGCGCCGTCGGCGAGAACCCGGCCGCGGTCGATACCGCGGGCATCTCGGTCGCTTGGCTGCGCTACATGGCGATGATCGTCTGCGGCGCGCTCTGCGGGCTCGGCGGCGCCTATCTCGCCGTGGCGCAGGGTGCCGGTTTCCTCAACAACATGACGGCGGGCAAGGGCTTCATCGCGCTCGCGGCGCTCATCTTCGCCAAGTGGCGACCATGGCAGGCGCTCGGCGCGTGCCTGCTGTTCGGGCTGCTTGACGCGATCGCGATCCGCCTGCAAGGGATCGTCGTGCCCGGCGTCGGCGAGGTTCCCGTGCAGGCGATCCAGGCGCTGCCGTATCTGCTGACGGTGGTGCTCCTCGCCGGCTTCATCGGCCGCGCCCATCCGCCCAAGGCGTCGGGAGTGCCTTACGTGAAGGAACGCTGACGTGAGCGATCTCGACGCCCTGTTCCGCGCGGCCAAGGCGATCCAGACGCGGGCTTACGTGCCCTATTCCCGCTTTCGCGTCGGCGCAGCCATCCGCGCCGAGTCCGGAGCCATCCACGTCGGCTGCAACGTCGAGAACGCGGCCTATCCGGTCGGAACCTGCGCCGAGGCAGGCGCGATCGCGGCCATGCTCGCAGCGGGCGACCGGCGGATCGCGGAGCTCGTCGTGATCGGCGACGGCGAGCAACTCTGCACGCCCTGCGGCGCCTGCCGTCAGCGCATCCGCGAATTCGCTGCGGCGACGACGCCCGTGCACGTCGCCGGTGCGGACGGTATCCGCAGAAGCTTCACGCTCGACCAGCTGCTGCCGTTCTCCTTCGGTCCCGAGAACCTGTCCGTCGAGGCGGCATGACGGCCGTGGCCAACCACGACGAAACGCTGGCCGCCGCGAGCCGGGCCGTCGATGCCCTGGCCGCGCGCGGCATCGAGGGGCCGTTCGAGGCCGCGATCGTGCTGGGGACCGGGCTCGGCAGCCTGACCGATCAGGTCGACGATCCGGTTTCGATCGCCTACGTCGACATCCCCGGGTTCCCGCAGGGCGGCGTCTCGGGCCACGCGAGCGA
Organism: uncultured Methylocystis sp.; assembly: GCA_964628955.1. Classification (GTDB taxonomy): domain Bacteria; phylum Pseudomonadota; class Alphaproteobacteria; order Rhizobiales; family Beijerinckiaceae; genus CAZVMY01. The sequence continues at coordinate 4,284 of CAZVMY010000159.1, read as the reverse complement.
GCTGATCGCGGGCCGGCTCGAAGGTCGGAAGGTCATCCTGTTCAATGGCCGGGCGCATTACTACGAGACCGGCGATCCGCGCGTGATGCGTGTGCCGATCGCGATGGTCGCGGCGCTCGACTGCCCGATCATGCTGATGACCAACGCGGCCGGTTCGCTGCACCAGGAATGGGCGCCGGGCCGGATCGCGATCATCCGGGATCACATCAACTGGTCCGGCACGAACCCGCTGATCGGCGACACCGCCGACGGGCGTTTCGTGTCGCTGACAGACGCCTACGACAGGCGCCTGCGCCTCAAGCTCAAGCTCGCGGCGCAGGCCGGCGGCGTGAACGTGCACGAAGGCGTCTACATGTGGTTCTCGGGTCCGAGCTTCGAGACGCCGGCCGAGATCAGGATGGCGCGGACGCTGGGCGCCGATCTCGTCGGCATGTCGACCGTGCCGGAGGTGATCCTGGCACGCAGGCACGGATTGAAGGTGGCGGCGCTCTCCATGATCACCAACTACGGTGCCGGCATCGAGGGCGCCTCTCCCTCGCATGCCGAGACGAAGACGATGGCCCATGCCGGCGGGATGGCGATGCGCCGGCTGGTTCGCGCTTTCCTCAAGGGGCTTTACGATGCCTGATCACGACGCGGACGTTCGCCTCGCCCGCCGCGCCCTGGCGTTGCTCGACCTCACGGAACTGTCCGACGCCTGTCGCGAGGATCACACCGAGACGCTGGTCGGCAAGGCACTCTCGCCGATCGGCCATGTGGCGGCCGTCTGCGTCTGGCCGCAGTTCGTCTCGCTCTGTCATTCGCGCCTGAAGGACAAGGGCGTGAAGGTTGCGACCGTGGTCAACTTCCCGGCCGGCGACGAGGACGTCGACCGCACGATCGACGATACGAAGGAGGCGCTGAGAGACGGCGCCGACGAGATCGACCTCGTCCTGCCGTGGCGCGCGTTTCAGCGTGGCGACGTCACCCTCGCCGGTGAGATGGTGGCCGAGATCAGGGCGCTCCTCGAGCCCCGGCACCGGCTGAAGGTGATCCTCGAAAGCGGCATGCTCGGCGAGCGCCCGAGGGTCACGGCCGCCGCCGAACTGGCGATCGGTAACGGCGCGGATTTCATCAAGACCTCGACGGGCAAGGCCGCTGTTTCCGCCACTCCCGAAGCGGTCGAGGTCATGCTGGACGTCATCCGCGCATCCGGTCGGTCGGTCGGGATCAAGCCGTCCGGCGGCATTCGCAGCCTTGCCGACGCCGGGCGCTATCTCGCGCTCGCCGACCGCATCATGGGTCCGGACTGGGCGACGCCGGCGACGTTCCGCTTCGGTGCGAGCGGCCTGCACGACGGGCTGGTGGCCGTGCTTTCCGGCGGGCCGTCGGCGAAATCCTCCGCTGCGGACTACTGATCCGTGTTGCCGCAGGAGATCATCCGGAAAAAGCGCGACGGCGGCTCGCTCGCGGACGCCGAGATCGCTTTCATGATCGAGGGCCTGACGTCCGGCCAGGTCACGGAGGGGCAGGTCGCCGCCTTCGCCATGAGCATTTTCTTCCGCGGCATGGCGATGGACGAGCGCGTCGCGCTGACCCGGGCCATGACGCGCTCCGGCCGCGTGCTCGACTGGGGCGATCTGCCTGGACCCGCACTCGACAAGCATTCGACCGGTGGCGTCGGCGACACGGTCAGCCTGATGCTGGCGCCCGCCGTCGCGGCCTGCGGCGGCTTCGTGCCGATGATTTCGGGGCGCGGTCTCGGCCATACCGGCGGAACGCTCGACAAGCTCGACAGCATTCCCGGCTACGTCTCGCAACCGGACGAGGCCCTGTTCCGCACGGTGACCCGCGAGGTCGGTTGCGCCATCATCGGCCAGACGGCCGACCTGGCGCCTGCCGACAAGCGGCTCTACGCGATCCGCGACGTCACGGCCACGGTCGAGAGCATCCCGCTGATCACGGCCTCGATCCTGTCGAAGAAGCTCGCGGCAGGTCTTTCCGGCCTCGCCATGGACGTCAAGTTCGGCAACGGCGCCTTCATGCCGACGCTGGACGGCGCGCGGGAACTGGCCTCCAGCATCGCGACTGTGGCGAACGGCGCCGGCCTGCCCACGACCGCGCTTCTCACCGACATGAACGAGCCTCTGGCAAGCGCGGCCGGCAACGCGGTCGAAGTGCGCTACGCCATCGATTACCTGACTGGCCGGCGCCGCGAGGAGCGGATTCACCAGCTGGTCTATCGGCTGGGCGGCGAGATGCTGATGCTCGGCGGGCTCGCCGGCACGATCCAGGAGGCGACGGGCAAGATCGTTCAAGTGATCGATCGTGGCCACGCGGCCGAGCGCTTTCAGCGCATGGTCGCGGCCCTCGGCGGGCCGTCCGACCTGCTCGAGCGGCCGGACGATCATCTCCCGGTCGCGCCGATCGTGCGCGGCATCACGGCGGAGCGGAAGGGCTCGGTCGTGGCGATCGACACGCGCGCGCTTGGCGTCGCTGTCGTGGCGCTCGGCGGCGGCCGGTCCCGCGCGGCCGATCCGGTGGATCCGGCCGTCGGGTTGACCGGGCTCGCACGGCTCGGCGAGTTCGTCGGCGGCGGCCCGCTCGCGGTCGTGCATGCGCGGACCGAGGACGCGTTCCAGTGCGCTGCAGCCGCGGTTCGCGCCGCCTACACGATCGGCGACGACGCCGTCCGGCCGGGACCGCTCGTGCTCGAAACGATCGGGCGCCCGGCGTGACACTGCTGGTCAGCGTCGGCGAATGGAGCGTGCCGCACTGGGTCGAGGCGTTCCGCCGCGCGCTGCCCGGACGCTCCGTGGTCGATGCGGCCGATGCCTTCAGGCCCGACGCCATCCGGTATGTCGCCGCCTGGCAGCCGGTGCGCGGCAGCCTCGCCCGGCTGCCGAACCTCCGCGCCATCTTCTCGCTCGGCGCCGGCGTCGATCATCTCATGGGCGATCCTGATCTGCCCGACCTGCCCGTCGTTCGAGTCGCGACCGACGACCTCACCCGCCGGATGAGCGAATGGGTGGTACTGCACTGCCTCGCGATCCTGCGCCAGTATGACCGCTACGGGCGGCAGCAGGCCGTCGGCGTTTGGGAGGATGATCGCGACCAGCCGGCGGCCGCCGAGGTTCGGGTCGGAATCATGGGTATCGGCGTTCTCGGACAGGACGCAGCGCTGAAGCTGCGCACCATGGGCTTCGACGTCGCCGGCTGGGGCCGCTCGGCGAAGTCGGTTCCCGGCCTCCCGGTCTTCGCCGGCGCCGCCGGGCTCGATGCCTTTCTGGCGCGCACCGACATCCTCGTCGCGCTGCTGCCGCTGACGCCGGAGACGCGCGGCCTCCTGAATGCCGCCCTCTTTCGGCGCCTCGCGCGGGATGGCCGGCTCGGCGGGCCGTTCCTGCTTAATGCCGGCCGCGGCGGTTTGCAGGTGGAGGCGGACGTCGTCGCAGCGCTCGTGAACGGCACTTTGAAGGGCGCAGTGCTCGACGTCTTCGAGACCGAGCCGTTACCGGAAAATTCGGCCCTGTGGACCGCGCCGAACCTCACGATCACGCCGCACAACGCGGCGATGAGCGCGCCCGATGCCACCGCCCGCTACATCGGCGAGCAGATCGCGCGCATGGAAGCCGGGCTGCCGCCCGAAAACGTCGTCGATCGCCACGCGGGTTATTGAGCGGCGAGTGGTGGGGGTTGGCGTCCTATTCTGACCCCCCCCCAACCTTCACCCGCCCCGCGAGCGGGCGGGAGGCGGTGGGCGGCGTGGCCAGCGAGATGCCGATCTTCTGAACGATAGCCGCTTCCTTCCCCCCTGTGGGGAGGGCAGGGAGGGGGGCCGCGACGGTGGACGGCTGGCTGCCCTCAGGCGGCCGCGTCGCGGGATTTCTCGGCGCGCTTGCGTTC
>CAZVMY010000159.1:0-389 GCA_964628955.1 uncultured Methylocystis sp. | reverse complement strand
ATGGATCTTGCGCAGCCGGATCGACTTCGGCGTCACCTCGACCAGTTCGTCGTCCTGGATCCAGGCCAGCGCCTTTTCGAGCGTCATGCGGATCGGCGGCGTGAGCCGAACCGCCTCGTCCTTGCCGGCGGCACGGATGTTGGTCAGCTTCTTTCCCTTGAGGACGTTGACTTCCAGATCGTTGTCGCGCGTGTGCTCGCCGACGATCATGCCCTGATAGACCTTCCAGCCCGGCTCGATCATCATCGGGCCGCGGTCCTCGAGGTTCCAGAGCGCGTAGGCCACGGCCTCGCCGGTCTCCATCGCGATCAGCACGCCGTTGCGGCGGCCGGCGAAATCGCCCTAGTAGGGAATGTAATCAAGGAACAGGCGGTTCATGATAGCGGTGC
>CAZVMY010000158.1:1850-6800 GCA_964628955.1 uncultured Methylocystis sp. | reverse complement strand
ATGCCGCAGGCCGTGACCCAGCCGATGCCGGTGTAGATGGCCGCGATGATCGGAAAATTGGCGACGCCCACGCCCGTCAACGGATCGCTGAGAATCGTGCGCAGGCCGATCCACCAAAGCTGAATTCGGATGTCCGCCGCCTCGCCCAATCCGGCTTCGGCGGCGCCGCCTGAAACGCGCCCGCTGATCCCCATGGCCGCGTAGAGAACGGGTGCGCCCACGACGAGCGCCAGGATCAGCAGCGCCCGCGACTTCACGAGGTACAGCCCGAAAATCGCGAACATGCAGAGCATGCCGATCAGCCCGCCACGGCTTTGCGTCAGCAGGATCGCGTAACCGGTCAGCCCGGCCGTGCAGAACCCGAAGGCGCGATCGAACCGGTTCGTGGCCAGCAGCGTCGCGGCGATCGCGAAACTCAGCGGAATTGACAGGAACAGCGCGAGATCGTTCGGGTCACCCAGCGGCGATCCCAGCGCCTTGCCGATGGTGATGCGGGTTTCCTCGACGAAACCGATGCCCTCGGCTGCGTTGTTGATCGCCACGCCGGCGATCAGTGCGCCGAACAGGCACAGCGCCCGCAGCGTCAGGACGAAATCCTCGTCACGGCGGATCAGCAGCGACAGGGCGTAGGCCAGCATCAGGACCTTGACGTAGCGATCGCTCCAGAAGTCCCAGCTCCTGCCGAAATCGAGGCCGAACACCATGGAGACGAGCGAAACGACGATCACGCCTCCCAGGAACGCGAGCTGCGGCGTTCCATAGGGGCGCGTGCGTCCCATCAGCAGGGCGACGGCGAGCGCCAGCGTCGTCCAGGCGAAGCTGAGGAACGGAAGCTGGAACGGATAAAGGACCGGAAACGCTTCCTGAACGCGGAAGCCGATGAACGCGAGAGAGGCGAGCGCCGGGACCAACGGCCAGCGGATGGCGATGACGATCGCGAAGAGCCCGCCGGCCAGCAGGAGGGGCGCTTCGGCGATCGGCATCGACCGCCAGAATGCTACAACTCCGATCACCCCGATCAGGACCGCGATGACAGGCCCCGTCAGGCCGCCATGGGTGCGATCCATACCGGCTTTCCTCGATCCGACGCCGCTCCGGGCCGTCCAAGCCGCTGAATAGCCGAAGCAGACGACCCGCGCCAGCTTGGCTGCCGTTCATGACGAATCGCGATAGTGCAAGCCGGCATCACCCAATCGGGTAATGCAGCGTCCGCCCGTGTGCAGCCCAATCCGTGTTTGCTGCAGGGCAGCATGATCGCTAAAGCGTCGGGAACAGGCCGCGTCTCGTGCGTGGCGGCCATAGAGGCAGGAGCTGTCATGGCGCGATCAGCGCCGGTGCGCGTCGCGGCAGTCATGGACACCTGGAACGTGTCCGGTCCGGGGCGCCAGATCGCTGCCTTGGCGGCAGCGCTCGCGCAACGGGGCGTCGACCTGCGGCTGTTCATGTTCCAGCGCGCCGGACGGCCGCCTTCCCCGTTCATCGCCTATCTCGAACGCGCCGGCGTCGGCTACACGGTGATCTCCGAACGGGGACCGCTCGACGCGGTCGCGCTCGGCAAGCTGCGGAGCGCGCTGCGCCAGTGGCAGCCCGACATCGTGCAGAGCCACCACTACCGGCCCACGACCTTCGTGTTCCTGTTGCAGCTTCTCGGACGATCCTGGTCCTGGATCGGGTTCTTTCACGGCGACACGACCGAGAACCTCAAGATGCGGCTCTACAATCGCCTGCACGACACGCTCCTGCCGCGTGCGGACCGGATCGTCGTGCTGTCGGAACTTCACCGGGAGAAGTTCGCCCGCTGGGCCGGGCGTGTCCGGCTGGTCCCGAATGCGGCCCTGCCGCTGCCGACTGAGGCTGCGCCTGTCGATCTGGCGCCCTGTCGCCGACCCGGCATCCCGCTGATCGGGGTCCTGGCCCGGTTGAGTCATGAGAAGGGTGTCGACATCCTTCTCGACGCGGTCGCGCGGCGACGGGCGGCAGGGACGCCGGTTTCGCTCGTGATCGCCGGCGAGGGGCCCGAGCGTGCGCGGCTGGAGAGCCAGGCGGAAACCCTCGGCATCGGCGATCTGGTCCACTTTCTCGGCTTCGTCCGGGACGTGGTGGCGCTCTATCCACAGCTCGACGCCCTCGTGCTGCCGTCCCGCGAAGGGGCGGAAGGCATGCCGAACGTCATCCTGGAGGCTTTGCGCGCGGACCGCCCGATCGTGGCGACCGCCGTCGCTGCCGTCCCGGAACTCCTGTCCGATCCGCTCGCGGGAGAAAAGGTGCCGCCCGGTGATCCGGCTGCGATGGCCGAAGCGATCGGCCGCGCGCTCGAGATCGGCCCGACGCCCGAGGCCTCCGCCGCGCGCGGCCGAACCGCGGCGCGCTTCTCGCTCGATCGTCGCGTCGAGCTACACCTCGAACTCTATCGTGAACTCCGTGCCGATCGTTTCGCCTGAGGCGCCGATCACGACGGACCGGGCGGCATCGGCGCCACCGGCGGGCCGTCGGCTCGAAGCGGACGACGCAGCCGTCACGCGCCATTTCGTCGCCCTCGACAGTCTCCGGGGCATCGCGGCCCTCATGGTGGCGCTCTATCATTTCCACGCGCGCGGTCCGCTCGATGGCGCGGCCGTGCTGCGGAATGCCTGGCTGTTCGTCGACTTCTTCTTCGTGCTCAGCGGGTTCGTGATCGCTGCCAACTACCGGGAGCGACTGGCGCAGGGGTTCGGCGTCCTGCGTTTCATGGTGCTGCGCTTCGGCCGCCTCTATCCGCTGCATCTCGTGATGCTGGCCGCGTTCGTCGCCACGGAGGCGCTGCTGGCTCTGGCCGGCGCCGGCCTCGGCGGCAGCGGCCGCACGCCGTTCACGGGACAGACCGCGCCAGAGGCGATCGTGACGAACCTGCTGCTGGTCCAGAAGATCGGCTTCCACACCGGGCTGACCTGGAACGGCGTCGCTTGGAGCGTGTCGACCGAGTTCTGGACCTATATCGTCTATGCCGCCGCCGTAGCCCTGGCGGGTCCGCGCCGGCTGCTGCCGCTGCTGGCGATGCTGCTCGCCGGCGCGGCGATCGTCGGCCTCTATCTGGCGTGGCCGGGCGAATGGCTCAGGTTCGTGGACCTCGGTCGCTGCATCCAGGGCTTCGCCACGGGAGCGCTCGTCCATCATTTGTTTGCCCGCGGCGTTCTCCGAATGCCGGAGGCGAGCATCACCCCGGCGCTGGCGACGGTGGCGGAAGTCGCGGCGGCGAGCCTCGCGGTCGCCTTCGTCATCAATGCGGCAACATTGCCTGTCCATATCCTGACGCCGCTGGCTTTCGCGCCCGCCGTTCTGGTGTTCGCGTTGGACAGGGGCTGGATCAGCCGGCTGCTCGCAATCCGGCCGCTGGTCTATCTCGGACTGCTTTCGTACAGCATCTATCTCACGCATCCCTTTGTGCAGAGCAGGATCATGCTGCCGGTTGCCGTCATGCTCCAGCGTCACCTCCCGGTCGAACTCGTCACGATGGCCACCGTCGACGGCACGTCCACACCCGTGTGGGGGACCGGCTACTGGCAGGGCGCGGCGGCGACCGCGGTCATGCTGCTGCTCGTCGTCGCGGCATCCGCCACCGCCTACCGCCTCGTCGAGGCGCCCGGCCGGGCCGTAGCGCGCGCGTTCGCCCGGACCCTTGATCCTGCACTTGTCCGGACCCGTGCGGCATGAACGAGGCCTCGCGCGCACCGGTCAAGCTGCAACCTCCGGAGTTTCTCTGGATTGCGCCGCGCGCGCCGCTGCCCGCCAACGACGGCGCCCGACGCGCGACCGTCGATCTGATCAACGCCCTTGCGGCTCTGGGAGCGAAGATTCACCTGCTCGCGATCCACAATCGTGACGACGCCATGGACGCGGACGCGATCATGCGAGACCTCAAGGTGGAGAGCGTACGCCTGATCCTGCAGCCGCCGAAATCGCGCATCGGTCAGGTGCTTCGGCTGCTCGCCAGCCCCGGCGTGCCGATCACGGTGTCCTCGTTCGCCACCGGGCCGGTCCGTGCTGCAATCCTCGCAGCACTGGCCGAGGCTCCCGAGCGCATCGTCGTCCACGACGGCGCGCACGCGGCGGGCTGGACGCTTGGCGAGCGCGAGCGCGGCGAGCGGCATTTCGTGTTCCGGCCGCACAACGTCGAGCGCGACCTGTGGATGCAATCGGCCGAGCGCGCGCGCAATCCGCTCGTGGCGGCGCTTCTGCGCTGGCAGGGAACGCTGATGGAGCGGTTCGAGCTTCGGGTGGCGGCGGCAGCGCGCAGCATCTTCCCCGTCTCGGATCAGGACAGCGCCTATTTCCGGGCCGCGGTACCGGACCGAATCGTCGAAACGCTGCCGATTGCCGTGTCGCTCGACGCGAGGGCGCTGGCTGAAGCACCGGCGCCGACCGGCCCGAGCCTGCTGTTCGTCGGGCGGCTCGACTGGCCGCCCAACCGCGACGGGCTGACCTGGTTTCTGGATACCGTGTGGCGCCCCGCCCGGGAACGGCGCCCCGACCTCCGCTTGACGATCATCGGTTCGGGCAACGGCCGCTGGCTCGAAGCCTATCGCGATGGCGCGGGGCTGACCGTTCTGGGCAGGGTCGACCATCTCGAACCGCACTACGGTACCTGCATCGCGACGATCGCGCCGGTGTTCGTCGGCAGCGGTACCAGGGTGAAGGTCATCGAGTCCTGCGTGGCGAGGCGTGCCTGCATCAGTACCGCCATCGGCGTCGAAGGCGTCGGCCTCAGCCCCGGCGTCAGCTACGTCCGGGCTGAATCCGCGAACGACTGGATCGAGGCTCTGGTCGGACTCGCACTCGAGCCGATGCGGATCATCGGCGAGAGCGCACATGCGGCGGTCGCGTCCCGCTTCGACCCGCTTCTCGTGGCGGCGCGTTTCTTGCGTATGGTGTCTGAATTTTAGTTCTTGTTTGATGTATTATTCTTGTGTAGAT
>CAZVMY010000158.1:0-1840 GCA_964628955.1 uncultured Methylocystis sp. | reverse complement strand
GAAACACCTGCCGCCGGCGGCCACTGCCCCGGCCATGACCGGCGGCGACCCTCGCCGGCGGCATCGCCGATCGTGCGATGAGCCAGGGCCCAGCCGTGCGCTTCAGCCAGAACGTTCTCAACATCGCAGCCAGCGGCGCGGGGAACGTCATCGCGGCCGGAGCGGGGCTGCTGACCATTCCCTTTCTCGTCCTGCAGTTCGGGGCCGAAGCCTACGGTGTGTGGGCGGTGGTCGCGCTGCTGACCGGCTACATCGTGCTGCTCGACGTCGGCGTCACGATCGCGACCGGCCGGATGCTTGCGGCGCGCCGAGCCAAGGGGGACGCCGCCGGCATGGGCGACGTCATCGCATCGGCGCTCGTGATCTACGTGGCGATCGTCCTGTCCTGTCTCGCGCTCGGTTACGCCCTTTCCGTACACGTGGCCGATCTGTTCAACATTCCCGACCATCTCGCGAGAGACGCCGGCGCCAGCATCATGATCTCCGCGATCGGTGTGGCGATCTATTTCGCCTTCTCGATCTTCACGAGCCTGCTGTGGGCTCACGAGAGGCTGGACGTGATCAGCGGCCTCGAAATCGTCGTCCAGATCGGCAGGGCGGTGGCCACCTTCGTCTTGATCCGGCCGGGATCGAGCATCGTCGAGGTCGCGACGATCACGGCCGTCGGCCACGTGGCGCTCGGCTGCATGTCGGTCGTGGTATGCGGGCTGCTCATCAGGCCGGCCACGCTTCGGCCGGGACGGCTGTCGATCGCACTGATCCGGAAGCTGCTGCGGCTCGGCATCGACTTCTTCGCGGTCAACGTCGGTCGCATCCTGCCGACCCTGGTCGGCGCCACGGTCATCAGCCGCGAGCTCGATCTGGCGTCGGTGGCGGCGTTCTCGGTGGCTCGGCAGCTCGTGACCTATGCCAACGGCTTCATGGCTGCGGTCACCCAGGCCGCTGCGGCGCGGGCCGTCGCCTATCATGCGGCCGGGCAGCGCGATCGGCAGACACGACTCATGTCGACCGGCGCCGTCCTGACTTCTGCCTGCGCCTTCTTCATCGTCGGCGGCTACGTCCTGCTCGGGTTCGCGTTCATGCAGCTCTGGCAGGGCGGGCGTCTCGAGAACGCCTATGCCGTTCTAGCCATCCTGGCGCTCGGCGAGGCGCTGCCGATGTCGCAATGGGTCACCAACGGCGTCGTGCTGGGCATGGAGCGCCAGCTCCGGATCGCCTGGCTGTTCTTCCTCGAGGCGATCGGCGGGCTGGTCGGCGCGATGCTCGTGGTCGACACGTTCGGTCTGCTCGGGGTTGCCGCGGCGCTGGCGATCAACGCGGCGCTGTTTCGCGGCGTCCTGCAATGGCTGGTCGGCATCCGCCTGATCGGTTTGCCGGCGGGGCGGTACGCCGCCTGTGTCTTCCTGCCGCTGGCCGCCATCACCGTACTGTCGGTGGTCGCGCTGCACTGGAGCGGTCTGACCGCAGGCCTCACGACCTGGACGAACTTCGCAGGGGCAACGCTGGTCTACGCTGCGGCCTATTGGTCAGCGTTCGGACTCGCGACGAAGATGAAGGCAATCCGTGAACCGGCCTGATTTCATGCGAGCCGTGAAGACTCGGTCGACCACTACGCAACGTCTGCCGGGGCGAGCGATCCGGTCCATCGACCAAGAGCCGCTGGAGTGCCGCGCCGCCCGACAGTTATATGTCGGCGTTTTCCCGGAACCGCGTGAGTTGAACCGAGCCGCCTTGCGGCAATCGGACCGCACTCCGGGTAAGCGCCTCGCGGATCACGAGCACCGCGAGAGTGGCGACGCTACCGAACATGGTCGCCAAGTATTGGATCGTCGCGTCACCC
>CAZVMY010000157.1:3467-6829 GCA_964628955.1 uncultured Methylocystis sp. | reverse complement strand
AACGGCTCGCATGACGATCAGCATCGTGGCGCTCGTGGAGAAGGCGGCGATCGCGGAGGCGACGCCGAAGGCAGCGGCGCCGACCATCAGCAGCCGCCGGCGGCCGATCCTGTCGCCGAGCGTGCCCATGGTCATCAGGAACCCGGCGACCATGAAGCCGTAGATGTCGATAATCCAGAGCAACTCGCCGGCAGAGGGCGCGAGGTCGCGCGTCAGTGTCGGCACCGCGAGATTGAGGACCGTCAGGTCCATCGAATAGAGCATGCAGGGCAAGGCCAGGACCGCGAGGCCGATCCACTCGCGCCGCGTCGCCTTCCCCGCTCTCCCGGATTCGTGGCTGTCGTGAGGGTCCATCGCCGGGCCTTTCGCGAGCCGCATCGGATAGCCGGTCCGGCCCGGGCTGACATATTCAAATTCGAGGTCGGATACATGCGCGATGTCGATCGGCCGGCGGACCGTGGCCGGCCCGGCGTGCTCAGGCGGTGACGTAGCGCAGCACCGTCTCGATGACGCTGGCCCGGCGGCGCGCGCGGGCTTCTGGGTCGGCCATGTCGTGGCCGAAGACCTGGTGGATCGTCGCGCGGTTGGACACGTTGTAGAAGCTCAGCGCGCTGATCGTCAGGTGCACGTCGATCGGGTCGAGGCCGGGACGGAACGCCTGCGTCTCCACCCCGCGCCGGTAGAGGCTGCGGATCATGTCGATGGCCGGCAGGTTGAGCCGGCCGATCGTCTGCGAGAGCTTCAGATGCCTCGCGTGGTGGATGTTCTCCACCATGACCAGCCGCACGAACTCCGGATGGTCGGCGTGGTAGTCGAACGTGAAGCCAACGAGCGCGGCGAGCGCGGCCGGCGGCGGAAGTTCGGAGAGTTCGAGCGTCTGCTCGAGCGCGCGGATGCCGGCGTAGGCGTCCTCCAGCACCGCGCGATAGAGACCTTCCTTGTCGCTGAAGTAGTAATAGATCATCCGCTTCGAGGTCTGTGTCCGCGCGGCAATCTCGTTGACTCTGGCGCCGCTCAGCCCGTTCTCGACGAACTCGCGGCGCGCGACCTCGAGGATGTCGCGCTTCACGCCTTCGGGATCCTGGCTCCAGCGGGGCGCGGCACTTCGGCGTCGCGGAGGCGCGGTCGCGCGTCGCGCCGACGAACTGGCCGGGGAGGGCGTTCCGGGCTTGGTCTGTGGACCATCGGTCATGCGCCAAATCCTAGACGATGCGTCGTGCTTGTAAATGTACCGCATGGTTCAAAATGCGCCTTGACGTAATGAACCAGATGGTACATTACTGATGCAGCCGCTCGTGAGAAGTGGCGCAGCGTCCGGGGAGGACGTCGATGGCGAGACTCGCGGACGGGTATTTCCGGCTGTTGAAGGCCAGTATAGGCGTGCTGCTCGCGGGCATGGTTGTGCTCATCTTCGGCAACGTCGTGATGCGGTACGCCTTCAACTCGGGTATCGCCGTCTCCGACGAGCTGGCGCGCTGGTTCTTCGTCTGGCTGGTTTTTCTGGGCGCGATCGTCGGCCTGCGCGAGCATGCGCATCTGGGTGTCGACGCGCTGTTGCGGCTGCTCGGCCCGGTCGGGCGCCGCGCCTGCTACGCGCTCAGCCACGGCCTCATGATCCTGGCAAGCCTGCTGCTCGTGCAGGGCAGCTACCTCCAGACCAGGATCAACTGGGCGGTGACGGCGCCCGCGACCGGCCTCTCGGTCGGGCTGTTCTACGGGATCGGCATCGTCTTCGGTGTCTCCGCGGCGCTGATCCTCGGCTGGGAGCTGATCCAGGTCCTCAGAGGCCGTGTCGGCCACGACGACCTGATCGCAATCCGTGAAACCGAAGAGCACTGAGGAGCGGGCGCCATGACCATCGCCGTCTTCGCTTTCTCGCTCCTCGGCGCCATGGCGCTGGGCATGCCGATCGCGTTCGCCCTGATCGTCTGCGGCATCGCGCTGATGCTGCACATCGGGCTGTTCGACAGCCAGATCATTGCGCAGAACGTCATCAACGGCGCCGATTCCTTCCCGCTCATGGCCGTGCCGTTCTTCATGCTGGCGGGCGAGATCATGAACGCCGGCGGCCTCGCGCGCCGCATCGTCGACGTGGCGATGGCGCTGGTGGGTCATGTCCGCGGCGGGCTGGGCTACGTCGCGATCCTCGCGTCGTGCATGCTGGCGTCCCTGTCGGGGTCCGCCGTCGCGGACGCGGCAGCGCTTGCGGCCCTGCTTGTGCCGATGATGGTCCGGGCCGGCCACAGCCGGGCGCATTCGGCGGGGCTGGTGGCGGCGGGCGGCATCATCGCGCCGATCATTCCGCCATCGATCGGCTTCGTCATCTTCGGCGTTGCGGGCGGCGTCTCGATCTCCAAGCTGTTTCTGGCCGGTATCTTCCCGGGGCTGATGCTCGGCGTCGGGCTGGCCATCGCCTGGTGGTGGATCGTCCGCAACGAGGACATCGCCCCCGTGCCGCGCAAGTCGGCCCGCGAGATCGCGAAGTCCGTGGCGGATGGCTTCTGGGCGCTGATGCTCCCCTTCATCATCATCTTCGGGCTTCGTTTCGGCATCTTCACGCCGACCGAGGCGGCGGTGGTCGTGGCCGTTTACGCGCTCTTCGTGGCGACCGTGATCTACCGCGAGTTGTCGCTCCGGGACCTGCCGCGGCTGTTCGTCCGCGCGGCCCTCACGACGGCGATCGTCATGTTCCTCGTCGCCGCCGCGCTGGTCTCGTCGTGGCTGATCACGGTGGCCGAGATCACGCAGCAGCTCGTCGAGTTGGTGCAGCCGTTCATGGGCAACCAGACGTTGCTGCTGATCGCGATCATGCTCCTCGTGGTTGTCGTCGGCACTGCGCTCGACATGACGCCGACGATCCTGATCCTCACGCCCGTGCTGATGCCGATCGTCAAGGCAGCCGGGATCGATCCGGTCTATTTCGGCGTGCTCTTCATCATCAACAACGCCATCGGACTGATCACGCCGCCGGTCGGCACCGTGCTGAACGTCGTCTGCGGCGTCTCGAAGATCAGCATGGAGGAGATCGTCAAGGGCGTCTGGCCGTTCATGCTGGCGCAGCTCGTCGTCCTGTTCCTGCTCGTCATGTTCCCTGCCCTCGTCACCGTGCCTGCCCGCTGGCTGGCCGGCTAGACCGCGGGCAAATCCCTGATCCGGCGGAGATGCCTGCCGGACGCGACCCACTGCCCAGGAAAGAAACGGAGGAGACCAAGCAATGAAACTGATCAGAACCCTCGTGACCGGCCTCGTGTTCGCCGGCGTCGCACTGGCTTCGACCAGCGCCTTCCCACAGGTGAAGGAGCGCACCATGCGCTTCGCCTTCCAGAACATCGCGGACACCCCCCAAGGCCGCGGCGCCCAGA
>CAZVMY010000157.1:0-3457 GCA_964628955.1 uncultured Methylocystis sp. | reverse complement strand
GCGCCCAGAAGTTCGCCGAACTGATGCGCGAGAAGAGCGGCGGCAAGTTCAACGTCCGCCTGTTCCCCGGCGGCCAGCTCGGCGGTGACCTGCCGACGGTTTCCGCGCTCCAGGGCGGCACGATGGACTTCACCGTGCTCAACGCCGGCCTGCTGATCGGCCTCAACAAGGAGTTCGCCGTTCTCGATCTGCCGTTCCTGTTCGCCACGCCGGAGGAGGCCGACACGATCGTCGACGGACCGATCGGCCAGAAGCTGCTGAAGCTCGTCGAGGACAAGGGCCTGATCGGGCTCGGCTACTGGGAGCTCGGCTTCCGCAACGTGACCAACAGCCGGCGCCCGATCACGAAGCTGGAAGATTTGGCCGGCATCAAGCTGCGCGTGCTGCAGTCGCCGCTGTTCATCGAGACCTTCTCGGCGCTCGGCGCCAACGCCGTGCCGCTGCCGTTTCCGGAACTCTACGCCGCGCTGGAGCAGCGGGTCGTCGACGGACAGGAGAACCCCTACCCGACCATTCTCGGCACCAAGCTCAACGAGGTGCAGAAGTTCCTGTCGGCGACGCAGCACATCTATAACGCCCAGTCCTTCCTGATCTCCAGGAAGACGTTCGACGACATGTCGGCCGAGGAGCGCAGGATCGTCACGGACGCGGCGACCGAGGCGCGCGACTTCCAGCGCAAGAATTCGCGCGAGAGCATGGGAACGGCGCTGGACGCGCTGAAGAAATCGGGCATGCAGTTCAACGAGATCGCACCACCCGAGATGGCGCGTATCCGCGAGAAGGTCGAGCCCGTGGTCGCCAAGTTCGGCGCTGCGGCCGGCGAGGCTCTCTATGCCGAGGTCCAGGCCGAACTCGCGAAGCTGCGCAAGTAATCAAGTAATCGGGTCGCAGAGGGCGGGCGGCCGCATGGCCGTCCGTCCCGCGCCAACGATCGGGAACATCGGAATGTCCAGCCTCGTCTTCGTTCTCAACGGACCGAATCTGAACCTGCTCGGCAAGCGCCAGCCCGAGATCTACGGCCGCGAGACGCTGGCCGACGTCGAGCAGGCGTGCCGGGTGGCCGCGGCCGCGCATGGGCTCGCCATCCGGTTCCATCAGTCGAACCGCGAGTACGAGCTGATCGACTGGATCCATGAAGCGCGGGAGATCGCGGCTGGCATCGTCATCAACCCGGCCGCCTTCACACTTACCTCGGTCGCGATCCTCGACGCGCTCAAGGCCTTCGACGCGCCGGTCATCGAGGTGCACATCTCGAACGTGCACAAACGCGAGTCGTTCCGCCATCATTCCTACGTGTCGCTGCGCGCGGACGGCGTCATCGCCGGCTGCGGCACCCAGGGCTACGTGCTTGCGATCGAACGCCTCGCGCGGCTCATCGAAATCGCGAGGGCGTGAGGCGGCGATGACCATCGACGGCCTGACGCGGCTCATCGCGCATCTCGGCTATCCGACGGCGGCCTTCAAGGCGCCGATGATCTACAATCCCTATTTCGAGAGCATCGGCCTGAACGCGGCCGTCGTGCCGATGGGCATGAGGGCGGAGGATTTCGCAATCGGCCTGCCGCTGGTGTTTCGGCTCTCCAACGTCCACGGCGCGCTCGTCACGATGCCGCACAAGGTGCCGGTCGTGGCACTGCTCGACGACGTATCGATCGCGGTCCGCGTAGCCGGATCCTGCAACGCGGTCATGAGACGCGCCGACGGCGCTTTGGTCGGCGACATGTTCGACGGCGAGGGCTTCGTGCGCGGGCTGTCGCGCAAGGGACAGGCCATCGCCGGCCGCAGCGCGCTCGTGGTGGGCGCCGGCGGCGTCGGCTCCGCGATCGCAGCCGCGCTGGCGGGTCGAGGGCTTGCGCGGATCGGGCTCCACGACGTCGACGGGGCGACGCTCGACGGGCTCGCGGCCCGTCTGGCGCGGCATTTCCCCGCGCTCGCCATCGCGACCGGGTCGAATGATCCGTCGGGTTACGACATCGTGGTCAACGCGACGCCCCTCGGCATGAAGCCCGGCGATCCGATGCCTGTCGACGTCGACCGGCTCGGGCCGACGACCTTCGTCGGCGAGGTGGTGATGAGGCAGGAGACGACGGCGTTCCTCGAAGCCGCCGCGGTACGGGGCTGTCCGGTTCAGGTCGGCCTCGACATGCTGTTCGAGCAGATACCGGCCTATCTCGAGTTCTTCGGCTTCCCCTCGACGACGCCGGAGACGCTGCGCACGCTGGCACGCGTCAGGTATTGAGGCACGGGTGATGAAAACCTCGATCGCGACCGTCTGCGTTTCGGGCAATCTGCGCGAGAAGCTGGAGGCGATCGCCGCCGCGGGGTTCCGGGCCGTCGAGATCTTCGAGAACGATCTGATCGCCTTTCCTGGCTCGCCGGCCGACGTGCGCGCGCTTTGCGCCGATCTCGGCCTCGCCATCATCACCTGCCAGCCGTTCCGCGATTTCGAGGGCATGCCGCCGGAGAAGCGGCAGCGCGCGTTCGACCGTGCCGAACGCAAGTTCGACCTGTTGCAGGACCTCGACAGCGAACTCCTGTTCGTCTGTTCCAGCGTGGCGCCCGACGCCGAGGGAGGCCTCGAGCGCCTCGCCGCCGATCGTGCCGAACTCGGCGAACGGGCGGAGAAACGCGGCATGCAGGTCGGCTACGAAGCGCTCGCGTGGGGCCGCCACGTCAGCGACTACCGTGACGCCTGGGAGATCGTGCGACGCGCTGACCAGCCGTCCGTCGGAATCGTCCTGGACACGTTCCACATCCAGTGTCGCGGGCTCGATCTCGGCACGATCCGCAACATCCCGGGTGAGAAGATCTTCCTGGTGCAGGTGGCCGACGCTCCGCGGCTGCAGATGGATCATCTCTCGTGGAGCCGGCACTGGCGCTGCCTGCCGGGTCAGGGCGAGTTCGACCTCGGCGGCTTCATGGATGCGCTGCTTGCCACCTCCTACGACGGTCATCTCAGCCTGGAGATCTTCAACGACCGGTTCCGCGCCGGTTCGGCCCGCTCGGTCGCGCTCGATGGTCACCGCTCGCTGATCCTGCTTCTGGACGAGGCCTCGCGCCGCCGCGGGCGTCCCGTTCGGGGCGCCACGCCCATGCCCCCTCCGGCGGCCGTCGAGGACATCGAGTTCATCGAGTTCGCGGTCGACGAGGCCGAGCGGCCGGCGTTCGAGACGCTTCTCGCCGCCATGGGCTTCGCGAGGACCGGCAGCCACCGGTCCAAGGACGTCGCGCTCTGGCGCCAGAGCGGCATCCGCATCGTCGTGAACAGCGACATGGAGGGCTTCGCGCGATCCTATCAGGTCACGCATGGCACGTCGGTCTGCGCGCTGGCGCTGCGGGTCCCCGACGCCGCCGCCACCATCGACCGGGCCCGCGCCCTGCTCGACAGTCCGCACCACGGTGCGGTGGGACCCGGCGAACTCGACATCCCCGCGGTGCGTGGGCTCGGCGGCAGCCT
>CAZVMY010000156.1:0-6830 GCA_964628955.1 uncultured Methylocystis sp. | reverse complement strand
CGAACGCGCTGCTGCTCGAAAAGAAGCTGCACCTGTTCGAGCCGTCGCCGTTCCTGTTCTTCTCGGTCCATCTGGACGGATTGAAGGACCACCACGACAAGGCCGTGTCGCAGGACGGCGTGTTCGACAAGGCGATCGCGGCGATCAAGGCGGCGAAGGCCAGGGGATTCACGGTCAACGTCAACGCGACCATCTTCGACGGTCATTCGGCCGAGGAGATCGCCGCCTATCTCGACTACGTGAACGACAAGCTCGGCGTGGACGGCGTCTCGATCTCGCCGGGCTACGCCTACGAGCGGGCGCCCGATCAGGAGCACTTCCTCAATCGACGCAAGACGAAAGAGCTCTTCCGCCGCGTCTTCGAGCTCGGCAAGGGCAGAAAGTGGAAGCTCTCGCACTCGGCGCTGTTCCTCGATTTTCTCGCGGGTAACCAGGAATATCACTGCACGCCGTGGGGCATGCCGACCCGGAACATCTTCGGCTGGCAGAAGCCGTGCTATCTCCTCGGCGAAGGTTTCGTGAAGACCTTCAAGGAACTGATGGAAGACACCGATTGGGACAAGTACGGCACCGGGCGCTACGAGAAGTGCGCCGACTGCATGGCGCATTGCGGCTACGAGCCGACCGCCGCGGCCGCCACGTTCGCCAACCCGCTGAAAGCCGCCTGGGTGAGTCTGCGCGGACCGAAAACCACCGGTCCGATGGCGCCGGAGATCGCGCTCGACAAGCAGCGTCCGGCGGAGTTCGTCTTCTCGCGCCACGTCGAGACCGAACTCAAGCTGATCGAGAGCGGCAAGGTCCTCCAGGACAACCGCGCCGCGTGATGGAGCGGCTGAGGATCCCGTCCGGCGGCGCGTTCGAGCCCGTCTACGGCTATTCACGAGCCGTCCGTGTCGGCAATCAGGTCTTCGTTGCGGGAACCTGTGCGCGCGGCGCCGATCTGGAGGGCGACACCTACGTGCAGGCGCGCGGCGCGCTGTCGATCATCGCCGCGGCTTTGGCAGAAGCAGGCGCGAGCGTGGACGACGTCGTGCGCACGGTCGCCTACGTCACCGACATCAAGGATGCGAACCTCGTCGCACGGGCGCATCTCGAACGGTTCGGCACGGCGCTGCCCGCCTCGACGATGGTACAAGTGACGGCGCTGTTCGACCCGCGCATGACGGTCGAAATCGAGGCGACGGCCGTCATCGGCTGAACCGAGCGGACATTCAGTCGAACAGTGGCGACAGCGCGGCTCGCGCGGCCTTCAGCGCCGCGAAGGCGCGGTTCGTCTCACGCCCCGTCCGCACGAGAGCGGGGATCTGTCCGGGATTGCGCGCGATCGCACCGAGGATCGCCGGCCAGTCGAGCCGTCCGTCGGGCGAGAGGGCGTTCGTGGCCAGCGGCGGCAGCGCCCGGTCGGCCGCATCGGAGATGGCGCGCAGCGCTACGAAGGGGAGGGCGTGGCGCAGCGCGAAAGCAGCTGCGACATGGCTTTCCATGTCGACGGCGTCCGCCCTGAGCCTGGCCCGAAGCGCGAGCTTCGCCGCCGCGGTCATCACGGGGCGGTCCACGCCCGCGAGCGCCCCGGTCCGCGCGTTCGGCAGCAACGCGGTGATGCGGGCCGACAGGGCTTCGTCGACGCCGAACGCCTGATCTGCGGCCAGGATCGTCGACGCCAGCACGACGTCGCCCGGCCGGAGTTCCGGCGCGAGTCCTCCGGCGATGCCGAAGCTCATGACGGCGGCGATACCGTCGGCCGGCTCCCGGTCCAGTCGCTCGGCCAGTCGTTTCGGGTCGGCGCCGGACAGCACGATCCGCGTGCGCCGGCCGGCCGCTACGCGCTGCTCCCGCGCGAAGCCGGCAATAACGAGCAGCGTTCCGGTTCGCACCTCACATGCCGAACGCGACGCTGCGGCTGTTGCTGCGCGTCAGGTTGCGGTAGCGCGCTACCGCCCAGAGCGGGAAGAACTTCGGGTATCCGTGGTACCGAAGGTAGAACACGCGCGGAAACCCGGTCGCGGTGTAATGCTCCTCCGGCCAGAACCCGTCCTCACCCTGGTGGCGGACGAGATAATCGATGCCCCCTCGGACGGCCGGATGATCGACTTCGCCGGCCGCCATGAGGCCCAGGACCGCCCATGCCGTCTGCGAGGCCGTGCTCGGCGCCGGTTCATAGCCGCGGTATCCGAGCTTGTAGCTTTCCCCGTCCTCGCCCCAGCCGCCGTCGGCGTTCTGAATCGAGACGAGCCAGTCTGCCGCCTTGCGCACCGCCGGCGTCGTGTTGCCGAGTCCCGCCGCGTTCAGGGCGCACAGCGACGACCAGGTTCCGTAAATGTAGTTCATGCCCCAGCGGCCAAACCAGCTGCCGTCGTCCTCCTGATCCGCGATCAGGTAGTCGAGGGCTCGGGCCAGCGCCGGGCTCGAGTGACGAGTCTCGCCGAGCTGTGCCAGCATCGAGATGCAGCGCGCGGTGACGTCCGCCGTCGGTGGGTCGAGCAGGGCGCCGTGGTCGGCGAACGGGATGTGGTTGAGGTACTCGTAGGTGTTGTCCGCATCGAAGGCCGCGAAACCGCCGTTGCGGCTCTGCAGCCCTTCCACCCATTCGCGGCCGCGCGCGATCGGCGTTTCGTAGATCGGGGCGCCGGCGAGCGTCGGGCGCATCCGGTCCATGGCCATCACGACGACGGCGGTGTCGTCGAGGTCGGGGTAATGGGGGTTGGCGTACTGGAACGCCCAGCCGCCGGGCCTGACGGCCGGGCGCTGCACGGCCCAGTCGCCCTTGACGTCGAGCACCTGAAGCGGCTTCAGCCAGTCCAGCCCAGCGCGCGCGGCCCGTTCGGCCTCCGGTCCGCCGGCTTCCAGAAGTGCGTGGCACGCGAGAGCGGTGTCCCAAACCGGCGAGAGGCACGGCTGGCAATAGGCCTCGTCGCCCTTCTCGACCAGCAGCCCCTCGATCGACGCGCGCGCAATCGCACGGTCCGGGTGGTCGGGCGGGTAACCCAGCGCGTCGAACATCATCACCGCGTTGGCCATCGCCGGATAGATAGCGCCGAGGCCGTCCTTGCCGTTCAACCGCTCGCCGACGAACGCGACCGCGCGTTCGATCGCGCGCTTGCGGCTCGCCGTGGGAAACGCCGGCTCGATCAAGCGCAGCACCCGGTCGATGCCGCCGAAAATCTGCGACCAAGGCGCCTGTTGATGCGGCCCCTTCGGCCAACGCCGCACGGTCTCGGGCGGCGTGACGAAGAGTTCGTCGATCCGCACACGGCGCGCGTTGCGCGCCATCGGCTTCAGCGCCTGCAGGACGAGCAGCGGCGTGAGCACCGTCCGCGCCCAATACGAAATCTTCGACAGGTGGAACGGGAACCATTGCGGAAGCAGCATGATCTCGACCGGCATCACCGGCACGCCGCGCCACGGGATGGCGCCGTAGAGCGCGAGCAGGATGCGCGTGAAGACGTTGCTGTTCGCAGCGCCGCCATGGGACAGGATGGCTTCGCGTGCGCGCCGCATGTGCGGCGCGTCCGGATCGTCGCCGATCATCTTCAGCGCATAATACGCCTTCACACTGGCGCTCATGTCGAAGGCGCCGGCGTGGAACAGCGGCCAGCCGCCGTGCTCGCCCTGGATGCGGCGCAGGTAGACCGCGATCTTCGGTTCGAGCGGGGTGTCGGTCTCGCCGAGATAGTGCTGGAGGAGCACGTACTCGGCCGGGATCGTCGCATCGGCCTCGAGCTCGAAAACCCAGTGGCCGTCCGCCTGCCGCTGCGCCAGGAGGGCACCGGTCGCGGCAGTCACCGTGCGGTCGAGGGTATCGGCTGCAATCGTCATCGATAACTCCGGATCAGGCTGCCGCCCGCAATCGACGGTCGAGCGCGCCGGCCGCCGTCTCTCCGGACCTGATCGCACCCTCGATGGTCGCGGGCAGGCCGGTCCGGGTCCAGTCTCCGGCGAGAACGACGTTGCCGAGCGTGGTGAGCGTGCCCGGGCGAAGCCGGTCCTGCCCGGGCGTGGCAGCGAAGGTCGCGCGCTTCTCGATGACGATCTGCCATGGAGGCAGCGGTCCGGCAAGACCGGCGAGCGTTGCTACCTCGCTCCAGATGTCTTCCGCCAGCGACTCGCGCGGGATGTCGAGGAGGCGATCGGCGCCGCTGATGGTGACCGACAGCCGGCCTTCGAAGGCGAAGAGCCACTCGGTCAGCCCCCCGACGACGCCGAGAAGTAAAGGCATGTCGGCGGGCGCCCCCACCGCGAAATGCGCATTGACGATGGCGCGATGCTCGCCGGGAACCGTGAGGTCCGGCATGAGGTCGGCGGCGATCCACGACGGTACCGCGAGCACCAGCGCGTCGTCGGGTCCGAGCGTGATCGTCTCGTTCCCGAAGGCCAGCGCCGTCGCTACCGAGCCGTCGCGCGTGATCGCCTTCAGGCGCGCTCCGAAGCGGATTTCGGCGCCGCGCCGTTCCAGCCAGGCGAGAGCCGGCGTGATCAGCGCCGCCGACAGCCCATCGCGCGCCACGAGCGGCCGACAGGCCCGGCCACCCGCGCCGAGCGTTTCACGGATCAGGGTGGCGGCCAGCGCGGCGGAGGCGAGCTCCGGCTCGGTGTTGAGCCCCGCAAGCAGCACCGGCCGCCAGAGCCGCTCGTAAAGCGGACCCGCACAGGGCATCGAGGCGCCGATCGTGGCGCCGGACCGGGCGAACAGCAGCCGCGCCGCTCCCAGATAATCGGCCGGACGGGTCGCCGGCACGCGACGGGTCGCATCGAGAATCCACCATGGAAGCCGGCCGTCGTTTGGCCGCAGAATCCACCGTTCGCCGGTCGCCAGATCGGCAAACGCGAACTCGGCATGTTCCGGCCCGACGAGACTCGAGGACGACCCGATCGTCGACAGGAAACTGAGGGCCGAGGTGTTCCCCGACAGCAGCAGGTGGTTGCCGTTGTCGATCGTCATGTTCAGCGCCGGGTCGTGATAGGAACGACAGCGTCCGCCGGCATGTCGCGCCGCCTCGTGAACGATCACGCGCCGGCCGCTCTCGGCTAGCCGGACGGCCGCGGACAGCCCCGCCAGTCCGGCGCCGACGACGTGAACGGTCCCCGCCATCAGAAGAGCCCGTACCGAAGCACGGCGAGCATGAGCTCCGGCTTGCTGGCCGATATTCTGTTGCGCGGCGCATTCCAGCCGCTCGCCGCGAGCCGGCGCAGGATCCCGCCATAGGCCACGGCCATCAGTCGCGGCGCGCGGACCGCGGCGCGTGGCGAGCGGTCCATGATCGCCCAGGCCTCGCGGAAATGCGCTTCGGCGCGCGCGGCGACGGGCCGGCAGGCGACATCGAGCCGCGGATCGGCAGCGACCACGCGCGGCACGACCTCGCCGATGCCCGCGGCCTGTAGTGCTTCGCGCGGAAGATAGAGCCGGTCGATCTCGGCATCCTCGTCGATGTCACGCAGAATGTTGGTGAGTTGCAGGGCGCGGCCGAGGTGGTGCGACAGGGCGATGCCGTCCTGTTCCGGCATGCCGAAAACGCGCACGGACAGACGGCCTACCGCGCTGGCGACACGGTCGCAATAGAGGTCCAGCGTCGTCCAGTCGGGAGCCTGGATGTCACCCGCGACATCCATCGCCATGCCGTCGATCACGGCATGGAAATCCTCGCGCTTCAGGCCGAAACGGGTCACTGGCCCCGCCAGACGCCGTGTGTCCGGCTCGATCCGGCCGGCGAACAGCCGGTCGATCGCGCCGGTCCAGTCCTCGAGTTGCGCGCGGCGACGATCGCGCGGGCCATCGCCATCGGCGATGTCGTCGACGGCGCGGCAGAAGCCGTAGATCGCATACATGGCCTCGCGCTGGACCG
This sequence comes from uncultured Methylocystis sp., assembly GCA_964628955.1. Lineage (GTDB taxonomy): Bacteria > Pseudomonadota > Alphaproteobacteria > Rhizobiales > Beijerinckiaceae > CAZVMY01. Next base: position 990 of record CAZVMY010000156.1, on the reverse strand, counting down.
CCGGCAGGATGCGCAGCGCCGTATGAAACGAACTGCGCTTCGAGGTTGCCCCATCGGAGACGCCACCGGGGGCGGCCTCTGCCATGCTCATGCGTCCTTCCCATTCCTGCCGACCAGTCGGCCTGCAAACGCGCGCGCCGCTGCGCCGGCAGCCACCGCAGCCGCGGCTCCCTTTCCCAGCGCGACGCGTTCCGCCAGCGGATCGCGCGTCTTCAGCATGGCGACGAGGCGCCCCGCCAGCCCGTGGATGGCCGCGACTTCGAGTGCCAGACGCGTGTCGCGAATGCTACCCGAAAACGAGGCGCTTCGTTCGAGAAGACCGGCCGTATCCTTCGCCAGGTCGTGGATCGTCGCCAGAAGTCCCGGCGTCGACGTGCCTCCGGTGAGCGCCGTCACGTCCGTGCCGTTCGCGGCCAGCCGGTCGAGCGGGAGATAGACCCGGTCGATGTCGCGGTAATCCTTGGCGCAGTCCTGCAGGTGATTGATGATCTGGAGCGCGGCGCAGAGCGCGTCTGATGCCGGCCAGGTCCGCGCGGATTCGCCGTGCACGTCGAGCACGAAGCGCCCCACCGGCATCGCCGAGCGGCTGCAGTAGTCCATCAGGTCGTCGAAATCCGCATAGCGCCGCTTCTCGACGTCTTGCCGGAAGGCCGAGAGCAGATCGAGCGCATGGCGCGCGGTGAGCCCGCGGTCGGCGAGTGCGCGACGGAGCGGCTCGGCCTCGCCGTCCGGTTCCCCCTTGCCGAGAAGCGCGGCTTCCATCCGGTCGAGCAGCAGGTACTTCTCGGCTGGCTGCAGCGACGCATGATCGGCGACGTCGTCGGCGGCGCGCGCGAACCGGTAGAAGGCCATCACGACCGAACGATGGCGCGCCGCCACGATCCAGGATGCGACGGGAAAGTTCTCGTCCCGGTGTCCCTTTCCCGAGAGGGCCGCGGCGCTGCCCGTCACGTCGCGTCTCCGCGCGCGGCCTGGAACCGACCCTTCCAC
>CAZVMY010000155.1:0-6833 GCA_964628955.1 uncultured Methylocystis sp. | reverse complement strand
AGCCCGCCTTCCAGCAGCAGCGGCCGGCCGGCATTGCCGGTGCCCTGGAAATTCGCCTCCAGCTCGCCTTTCAGGCGCTCGAACTGCTCGTCGGAAAGGTTCGCGCCATCGACCGCATAGACCAGCGCGCCGGAGGGCCGCGCGGAATTGTCGAGCAGCGCCTTGTTCCAGGCGCCGGCGGCGTTGTGGATGTCGAGGGCGACGGCAGCCGCTTCGATCGGCGACAGGCCGTAATGGTCGTCGAGCGGATGGAACAGGGCAAGATGCAGGATCGGCTCCTGCAGGCCCGGTTCGTCTGCGGTCTGGAACCGGACGGTTGCCCCGTCCACCGTGTAGTCGTAGGCCTCGGCCCAGCCGGATGCGCCCGGCACCACGCGAATCCGGTCGGGGCGGAGCGCATGGAGTTCGCGCACGCGCCCGCCCAGGCTGGCGGCCTCGACATAGGCGTTCCCCGAGACGAGCAGGTGGCCGTAGACCGCTTCGAGGAAGGTGGGTCCGGCCTGGCGCGGATTGGGCTGCGCGAGCAGATCGAGCAGCGGATGCGAGGGCGCCTCGCGGCCGTCCTCGAACAGCAGCAGCGGCACCGAGGCCGCCGCCTCGGCCACCGTGCGCACGGCCCGGTAGACGACGGCGTTTCTCTGGAAACCCTCGCGGGCGAGGCTCGCATAGTCGCGGGGCGTCCAGCGCGGCTGGCCCACGCGGTGCAGCGCGAACAGCGGCGCCGCGCGGGAGGCCTTGGCCTCGGCGGGCACGACCGAGCGCTCCGCCGGCCGGGGCCGGAAGAGGCGGGAGAAGGGGTTCGCCATGAGATGCTCCGGAAACGAAAAAGCCGCCCGGGGGGCGGCTCGAAACGGCGCGACGTGGGTGGGTCAGGCAGCCTGGTGCCAGCGGGCCGGTGGACCGGCCGTAGCCGCACGGCGGCGGGGCCGGCGTCGAATCGCGCGGAACCTGTCGAGCAGGCGCAGCGCGTCGCGTTTCGATGACATGCTGGTCGTGAAGATCATGCGCATCAGACCGTCGACTGGTCCGGTGACTGCCGACTGCTCTTTTTCGTAGCGCGCCACCGTCTGCGGATTGACGCCCAGAAGGCCCGCCAGTTCGTCCTGCGTCAGGTCCATCTGCTTGCGGAGAAACCGCAGCTCGCGGCCGTTCATCAAGCCCTGCCGGGTGACCAGATGCTGCGCGATCGCGCGCTCGAGTTCGTCCGCCGCGTCGATCGAGACGCCGGGACCATAGGCCGTCTGGTGCCGGGTGAAGCCGTTCAACAGAATCACGTTGTCCAGTCCGCACATGCGATAATCGAAAGGCTCTTCCGCAAGCGGGTGATCATCCAGTCGAAAGGCCAGCTTATCGGTCAACGCACATCCTCCCACTCCACCGTCAGCACGACGAGGCTGGTCTCCTGAACCACGACGGTCACGACACCCACCTCGCGCAAGCCCCGCATCGGATGGACGATCTTGACCTTCAACTCGCCGGTCCGTTTCCCGGGCTCGACGCGCCCCACGATCCGACCTCTGGCGAAGACAGTCGCCACGTCGATCCGGTCGATGCCGCGCTCGACCATCCGTTCCCTGGCATGAGTCGTGAACACGACCTTGGCCGGGACGACCGCTAGACGCCGCACCGAAGCCAGGACGACCTCGGGTCTCGGGGTCGGCGCCGCCATGTTAGAACCTATCATTCTGATAGATCGGTCCGTGTCAAGGCCGTCAGGCTGCCTCACAGCCCCCTCACCCGCGGCTCGCCGCCTCTAGCATCCGCCAGCGCCGTTACCGCCCAGACCAGCGCGTCCATGCGGTCGGGGGAGCGGCCGCCGTCCAGCCCGTCTGCGCCGAAGGCGCACATCTCGTCCTCCAGCGCCGGGAACGTGCCGGCGTGGCGGACGCGGCCCTGCGCATAGAGCGCGGCGACCGGTTCGGCCCGCAGGTGCTTGCCGCGGGTGGCGCGCACCGGCTTCACCGGCACGCCCGGATCGACGCTGGCGATCACGGCCGCGACCATCTCGCCGCCCTGATTGACCTCGGCGATCAACGCGTCGGCATCGAGCCGGCGCCAGAGCGCGGTGGCGGCTCCAGCCCAGATCTCCGGGCGCGATGCGGGCACGCTCGCGTCCGCCAGAACTACGATCGTGCCGTCCCGGCGACGCCCGGCCGCGACGATGCCGCAGCAACTCAGCCTGCCGCTCGTCGCCGGCGGATCGACGGCCACGACGATGCGCGCGAAGTCGCCGCCCGCCCCGCAGCGCAGCGCGTCGAGCTGCGCCCGGCTCCAGAAGGCGTCCGGCCGCTCGTCGACGAAATCGCCGTCGAGTTCCTGCCGGCCGAGCCGCGTCCCGGCATAGCGCCGCGTCACCTCGGCCAGGAAACCGGGCGCGAGGTTGTAGGCGTTGGCGCGGGTCGGCGCCCGCGTCAGCGCCGTCGCCGGATCGGCCGCGAGACGCTTCAGCAGCGGCGTCGGCCGCGGCGTCGTCGTCACCAGTTCGCGCGGCCGCTCGCCGAGCCGCAGCGCGAACTGCAGGTTGTCCCAAGCCGCCTCGGCCTGCGGCCACTTGGCCAGTTCGTCACACCAGGCCGCCTCGAACTGCGGACCGCGCAGGCTCTCCGGCTCCTCGGCCGAGAAGGCCTGTGCCACGGCGCCGTTCGGCCAGACGAGGCGCCGCCGGCCAGCCTGCCACAGCGGCCGGTCGGCTTTCGGATGGACGCTCATCAGGCCCGAGACGCCCTCGATCATCACCTCGCGCACGTCGGCGAAAGTCTCGCCGACCAGCGCGATGCGCCCGAGCGGCCGCGGCCCGGTCGCCAGCGCACGCACCCATTCGGCCCCGGCCCGCGTCTTGCCGGCGCCGCGGCCGCCCATGAGCAGCCAGACCGTCCAGTCACCGCCGCCCTGCGCCTCAGCGGGCGGCAGCTGATCGGCCCGCGCCCAGAGCGCCCAGTCGGCCAGCCAGCGCCCGACTTCCGCCGGCTTCAGCCCGGCGAGGAACTCAGTCCTCGCCGGCGCCGCGCAGGCGCTCCAGGCGGCGCGCAAGCTCGCGGCGGAAATCGTCGGGGTCGCGGGGCGGTTCGTCATCGTCGTCCTCCCGCGGGCGGGCGGCCGGACGCGGCGCCACGGCCTCGTCCAGCAGCACGAGTTCGCGCAGCGTCCGCGCCAGCGAGGCCAGAAGCTTCGCGTCCTTCTCCGGATCGGGTGCATCCGCATGGGACGTCCCGCTCGCGCCGGCGATACCCGCTTCGGCCGCGCCGAGCCGGGCCTCGATGAGCGCCACCTGCCGCGCCGCCGCCCGCCAGAGCCGGGCCACCAGCGCCTTGCGGGTCTGTGGCCGCGCCGGCCGTGCTGCCGCCATCGCGCCCTCCCGAAAAGCAAGGGGCGGCGACGCCGAAGCGCCCCGCCCGTTCCCGATACAGTTGTGGAGTGTGGAGGAACCCTAGCCGGAGACCGTCACGCTGTCAAGGACTATTTTCCTATGTGATTTCGCCCCGCCTGGCGTGCGGACGTCGTCTCTCGCCGCCATGTTTCCCAAGGCACAGACGCGGCGCCCTGCGAGGCGTAAGCTGGTGATCTCTGGTTCGTTCGGGAGGATGCCGTGCTCCGCTGGTTTCTCGTCGTTTTCGCCCTGTTGATCACCCCGGCCGGCGCGCAGACCACGCCTGCCACCCGCTTCGCGCTCGTGATCGGCAATTCCGCCTACGTCGCGGTGCCGGTGCTGGCCAATCCAGGCCGGGACGCGGCCGCGATGGGCGGGCTGCTGAAGGAGGCCGGGTTCGACGCGACCGTCGCCACCGACCTGCCGCTCGCCGGCATGCGGACGGCGGTGGAGGCCTTCGTGAAGCGCCTCGAGCGCGCCGGGCCGAATGCGACGGCGCTCGTCTATTACGCCGGCCACGCCGTTCAGGTCGGCGGCACGAATTATCTGCTGCCGGTCGACGCGAAGCTCGGCAGCGATGCCGACGTGCCGCGTGCCGCGCTCTCGCTGTCGGAGGTGCTGCGGATGCTCGACGGCAGCCGGGCCGTGAACAAGGTCGTCATGCTGGACGCCTGCCGTGACAACCCATTCCTCGGCGCGCCGGGAACCGCGCCGGAAGGGTTGAGCCTCGTCGACCTGCCGACGCGCGGACTGCAACTCGGCCAGCAGGGCGAGGCGGGTCTGGCGCGCATCGAGTCGAAAGGCGGCACGCTGGTCGCCTTCGCCACCTCGCCGGGCGCCACCGCCTTCGACGGCGGCGGCGAGAACAGCCCGTTCGCGGCGGCCTTCCTCAAGGCTGCCCGCCAGCCGGGCATTCCGATCGAGCAGGTGTTCCGGCAAGTCCGCATCGCCGTGCACGAGGCGACCAACGGCAGCCAGACGCCATGGGAGACGTCGTCGCTGGTCGCCGACGTGGTGCTGTTCCAGGGCGCCGCGCAGCCGTCGCTGGCGCTGTCGAAGGCGGCCCCCAACCGCCAGAGCTTCGACGGGCTGGGCCCGGCCGAAGCCTATCGCCTCGCGATCGAGTGGGATTCGACCGACGCCTACCAGCTCTTCCTCGCGCGCTTCGGCGGCGATCCGCTGGCGCTGCGGGTGCATCGGCTGCTGGCGAAGCGGCAGCAGGAAATCAGCTGGGTCGCCACGCTGAAGGACGCCAGCGCCGAGGCGTTCGGCCTCTATCTCCGGCTGTTCCCGCAGTCGCAATATGCGCCGATCGCGACGCGACGCATCGCGACCGCACGGCCGCGGTCGCAGCAGCTCGCGGCCGTCTGCCCGGCGCCGGTCCAGCGTGCGAACGTTCCGGGACGGCGCACCCCTCCGGCGCCGCCGGCCAGGCGCCCGCGCGGCGAACCGGTCTACGAGATCGAGGACGATCCGGAGCTGCCGCCGATCCGCATCATCCGGCCGTCGCCGCCGCCCGTGCGCGTCGAGATCGGCCGCGAGCCGCCGCCACGGCGCAGCGGCTGGTGGGGGCAGAGCGGCATCCAGTACGACCCGGCGAGCCGCAGCGGGCGGTTCGGTGGCGGCAGCGGCAGTGGCGAGGGCGGTGGAGGTGGCGGCGGCAGCGGCGGCGGCGGTGGTGGAACGACGGGCGGGCGCCAGTAGCGAAGACGCGGCCATGGCGCGACCGTGATCGGTTAACCCGCATTCGCGCGTTCAGCTTTAGGCCGAAGTTAACGGTGCGCCGTGTACTCTGATGCCATGGGGAGGAATGCAACTGCGGGTTGAACGGACTACGGATGACGAACCTTCAACCGCAGGCCGCGCAGCGGCAGCTCCAGACCAACCCGGCCGCCCGCAACGGAAGAAACGCCGCGCCGACCGATACGGTCGGCAACGTCCTTGAGCTCGGCAGTCTCGCGCTCGGCCTGCCGCTCGAGTTCCTGCCCGAACGGACCGGCGCACATCCGAGACCGCGGCGTTCCGCCGCAGCATTCGCCGAAGAGGTTCCGGTGATCGGAGCATCGGGCGAAACGCTTGGTCAACTCAGGGCCGCCGGCATCGTCCGCCGTCCGCCGTTCGAGCCGGCCGAACGCATCCTCTTCGAGGCGACTGCGGCACTGATCGCCGAGCACCTGCGGCTGCGCGACGGCATCAGCGAGACCGACCACGTCACGCTGCTGCCCAACCGGCAGAAGTTCCTGCGCGACATCGAGCGGCTGGACGCCGAGGGCGAGGAGCGCCCGGCGAGGCTGCTCATCCTCGTGACGCTGGCCGACGCGCGCCATTTCAACGAGATCCTGCGGGCGCTGGGCCACGCCTTCTCGGAAGACCTGGTTAGGCTGGGCGCGAAGACCGTGCGCGGGCTCGTGTCGCCGGTCCACACCCTCTATCACGTCAGCGTCCTCAGCCTGGCCTTCATCGTCGACAGGCCGGTGGACGATAGCGTTCCACCCGTCGTCCTCGACATCGTGAAGCGCTTCACCGATCCGCTGGTCTGCCAGCAGATCCCGGTCGCGATCAGGGCCGGCGTCGGCATCACGCCCCTGCTCCCGGGGCGTTCGGGTGGCGCGGAGGCGTTGCGGCTCGCGCTGACCGCGGCGCAGGACAGCCGCCATTTCGTGGAGGGTTACGCCCGCTACGACCGCTCGTCCGACGAACGGCATCGCCGCGCGTTCATGCTGCTCGCGGACCTGCGGAGCGCCCTCTCGGAAGGGCGCGAGCTGAGCATGAACTATCAGCCGCGCCTCGATATGCGGGCGGAGCGTTACGCCGGCGCGGAATCGCTGCTGCGCTGGACGCATCCGACCTTCGGTCCCGTCGCTCCCGGCGAATTCATCCCGCTGGCCGAGACGACCGCCCTGATGACGCCGCTCACGCGCTGGGTGCTCGATGCCGTCGTCAGACAGGGCCGCGCGTGGCAGGCGGCCGGGCTCGACCTCAAGCTCTCGGCAAACGTTTCGCCGGCGAACCTGCGCGAGCCGGGCTTCGTCGAGGACCTGATCCGCCTCCTGCGCGACAACGGCATCCGTCCGGACCGGTTCGAGCTCGAGTTCACCGAAAGCGCGATCGTCACGGACGAGAAGCGCCTGTTCGGCGAACTCCAGCGCCTGCGCGACGCCGGCGTCGACGTCGCGATCGACGATTTCGGGTCCGGCTACAGCAACATGAGCTATCTCACGCGCCTGCCGGCCAACGTCGTGAAGATCGACCGCTCGTTCGTGCAATCGCTGTCGAGCGACGCCAAGAACCGCATTCTCGTGAAGGCGATGCTCGACATCGGCCACAGCCTCGGTCTCAGGGTCGTGACCGAGGGCATCGAGACCGCCGCGGACCTCGAGCTCATCCGCTCGTGGGGCAGCGACGAGGGGCAGGGCTACCATCTCGCCCGGCCGATGCCGGCGGAGACCTTCGAGCGGTGGCTCCG
>CAZVMY010000154.1:0-6834 GCA_964628955.1 uncultured Methylocystis sp. | reverse complement strand
CGGGTACGCCCGAATCGGGGACCGGCACGACGACGTCGGCGTCGACATGCGTCTCCGCCGCCAGTTCCGCGCCGAAGCGCTTGCGCACGTCGTAGACGTTGCGCCCGTGCACGACCGAGTCCGGACGCGCGAAATAGACGTACTCGAAGATGTCCGGCCGCATGCGCTGCGGCGGAAACGGCGTGACGCTTTCAACGCCCTCGTCGGTCACGATCACGACCTCGCCGTTCGCGACGTCCCGGATGAACCGCGCGCCGATGATGTCGAGCGCGCAGGTTTCGGAACACAGGATGTGGTGCCCGTCGAGTTCGCCCAGCACGAGCGGCCGGATCCCGAGCGGGTCGCGGGCGCCGACGAGCTTCTTGTTCGTCAGCCCGACGAAGGCGTAAGCGCCTTCGAGCTGGAACAGCGCGTCCACGAAGCGGTCGATGAAGCGGTTGCGCTTCGAGCGCGCCACGAGATGGAGGACGGCTTCTGTGTCGCTGGTCGACTGGTAGATCGCCCCGTCCTCGATCAGCTTGCGACGAAGGGTGAGACCGTTGGTCAGGTTGCCGTTGTGCGCCACGGCAAAGCCGCCGACGGCAAGTTCCGCGAACAGAGGCTGCACGTTGCGCAGGATCGTCTCGCCGGTCGTAGCGTAGCGGCAATGCCCGACCGCGGCGGACCCCGGCAGGCGTTCGATCACCTCGCGCTTCGAGAAGGTATCGCCGACGAGACCGTGCCGCCGCTCGGAGTGGTAACGGCCACCGTCGAAGGTGACGATGCCAGCCGCCTCCTGACCGCGGTGCTGAAGGGCATGCAGTCCGAGCGCCGTGATCGCGGCGGCTTCCGGATGGCCGAAGATGCCGAACACGCCGCATTTTTCGCGCGGACGATCATCATCGTAGGAAGCGGTGCCGCCGGACTGCAACAGCTCATCGTCGACCATGCCGTGCTCGACCCCGTTCATGGCTGTTCGCTTCACCTCGGCAGCGGCTGAGGCTGCGGCTGCGGCCGCGGAGCGGGCGTATCGATCAGCCGTTGCAGGCCGGACCGGTCTGCCGCACCGGCCGCGGGAGCGGCGGGCACCGGCTGCGGCACATCCGTGCGGCGTTGGGGCACCGGCGCCACGTCCGGCACGGTCTCGCGCGGAACCTCGCCCTCGCCGCCACGGGTGCGCAGACGCTGCTGCTGGTCGCGCAGGAACTTGTCCGGATCCTCAGGCAGCCAGCTCATGATCGTGGCCCCGGTGCTTTCCAGGATCGGCCGGAGCCGCGCGTCCTGCACGGCGTTGGGCAGCGGCGCCCCGCCGTTGAACCACGTGAAGAACAGGAAGCAGACCACGACGATCACGAAACCGCGTGCCGCGCCGAACATGAAGCCGAGCGTCCGGTCGAGGGCGCCGACCCGGCTGTCGAGGATGAGGTCCGAGAGCTTGGCGGTGATGAAATAGGCCACGAACAATGTGACGAGGAACACCGCGCCAGCCGATACGGCCACGGCGGCGGTAGCATTCGAGATATAGGGCTGCACGTAGGGCAGGGCCTGCGGATAGCCGACATAGGCCACAGCCGCCGCGACCGCCCAGGACCCGATGGCGAGGATCTCGCGTGTGAAACCCCGGAGGGATGCGAGCAGGGCCGAGAGGAGGATAACGCCGATGACGACCAGGTCGAGGATGGAAACAGGCATCGAGGCTCCGCCGCGTCGCGCCGGCGCCGGGCGGTTGCTCTGGCGCGGGATCGCTCCTCTATAGACAAGGCCACGGGCGCCGTCACGCCTCGCGGATTGCGGGAGTCCGTGTTCGCGGCGGTTGTCCCGCGGCGATCAGCGCGACCAGATCGGCGATCCGCTCTACCCCGCGCAGCGTGACCGATCGCTCGGGAGAATCCGTCGCCCGGGACGCCGGGGCGAGCACGCTGGCGAAGCCCAGCTTGGCCGCCTCCTTCGCGCGTGGCCCGGCATGCGCCACGGGCCGCACGGCGCCCGACAGGCTGATCTCGCCGAAGATTGCGATGTCCGGAGGGAGCGGATTGCCGGTGAGCGAGGACACGAGGGCCGCTGCCACCGCAAGGTCGGCTGCCGGATCGACGATCTTCAATCCTCCCGCCACGTTCAGGTAGACGTCATGTTGCGCGAGCCGCACCCCGCCATGGGCCTCGAGAACGGCGAGGACCATCGAGAGCCGGGCCTGGTCCCACCCGACGACCGCGCGACGCGGGGTACCGAGCCCCGTCGGCGCTACGAGCGCCTGGAGTTCGACCAGCACCGGCCGTGTTCCCTCCATGCCCGCGAAGACCGCAGTGCCCGGCGCGTCGGGATCACGGTTGCCGAGAAAGAGCGCGGAAGGGTTGGGCACTTCCTTCAGCCCGTCCCCGGTCATCTCGAACACGCCGATCTCGTCGGTCGGTCCGAACCGGTTCTTGAGCGCCCTCAGGATGCGGAAATGGTGGCCGCCTTCGCCCTCGAACGACACCACCGCGTCGACCATGTGCTCGACCACGCGCGGTCCGGCGATCTGTCCGTCCTTCGTCACGTGGCCGACCAGGATCACGGCCGCGCCCGAGCGCTTCGCGAAGCGGATCAGCGCCTGTGCGCTCGCGCGGACCTGCGTGACGGTGCCGGGCGCCGCGTCGATCGCGTCGATCCACATCGTCTGGATCGAGTCGATGATCACGAGCCGGGGCACCACCTTCTCCGACAGCGTGGCGACGATGTCGTCGACATGGGTTTCCGCGGCGAGTTCGACGGCCGCGTCGGCAAGCCCCAGCCGTGCCGCCCGAAGCCTCACCTGTGCCGTCGCCTCCTCGCCGGAGATGTAGACCACCCGATGATCCAGCCGCGCGAGGGCGGCGCAGACCTGGATCAGCAGCGTCGACTTGCCGATGCCGGGCTCGCCGCCGAGCAGGATGACGGAGCCCCGGACGAAGCCGCCACCCGTCACCCGGTCGAGTTCTGCGATGCCTGCGGGCAGTCTGGGCGCATCCAGCGTCGAACCGGAGAGGCCTTCCAGCGCGAACAGCCGGCCCTTGCCGGTACGCGCTCCGCCGGCGACCGGCGCACCGGCCGCGCTCGCCTCCTCCGCGATCGTGTTCCATTCGCCGCAAGCCTCGCAGCGCCCCTGCCAGCGGCCGGAAACGGCGCCGCAGGCCTGGCAGACGAAGCTGGATCGGCTCTTCGCCACCTATTCGCCTCCAACGTAGCGACGCCGGTACCGCCGGCCGAGACCGGTCAGGATCTCGTACCCGATCGTTCCCGCACGGGCGCCGACCGTGTCCACGTCGAGTTCGTCGCCGATCAGGACGGCGATAGAGCCGCGGTCGGTGTCGGGAACACCGGTCACGTCGATGGTGATCAGATCCATCGAAACCCGGCCGGCGAACGGGCACGGCACGCCGTCGATGAGCGCCAGGCCGCCGCCGCCCGCGTCGGTCGCGGAGGCGCTGCGCGGATAGCCGTCCGCGTAGCCGACGGAGATCGTCGCGATCCGGCTGTCGCGTCGCGCGGTCCAGACGCCCCCATAACCTACGGTGGCGCCGGCCGGCACGCTCCGAACGCCGATGATCGGCGCCTCGAGCCGCACGACCGGTCGCATCGGGTTCGGGCCGGTCACGGACGGATTGCCGCCGAACAGCGCGTATCCGGGCCGCGCAAGCTCGAACGACGGCGCATCTGGCAAGAACATACCATAAGAATTATAAAGACTTGTCGGACTATTTTGAAGTTTATCCCGCACCGTCGTGAAGGCCGTGATCTGCGCCGACGTCGCCATGTGGTCGGGATCCTCGGCGCGCAGCAGGTGGCTCATCACCAGGGAAGGCCGGAGCCTTGCAAGCGCGCCGTCGGCCTCGACCGCTGCAAGTGCGCTGCGCGAAAGGCCGAGCCGGTTCATCCCCGTATCGACATGGATCGCGGCCGGACCATCAGGCGACTCCCGGAGCCAGTCTGCAATCTCCTCGCCGCTGCCCAGCACCGGCCGGAGCCGCGCGTCCTGGTAACCGTCGGCGGTGCCGGCGAAATAGCCGTTCAGAACGTAGATGGTGGCCTCCGGCGCCGCGATCCGCGTCCGCAGCCCTTCCGACAGATGCGCGACGAAGAAGGTCTTGCAGCCCGCCCGGACGAGGGCGGGAACGGCCCGCTCGATCCCCGCCCCGTAGGCGTCTCCCTTCACGACGGCCGCGCAGTCGGTTCCCGGCGCCATCCTTTGCGCCAGGAACCGCCAGTTCGCGGCAAGCGCATCCAGATCGATGATCAGAAGCGCGGCATGTCCGGGCTCGACCTCCCTCACATGCGCTCCGGCAAAGCATCCTCGCGCGCGAGATCGGAGAACCGGGTCACCTCGCCGTCGAAATGGAGATAGATGGTATCGGTCGGTCCGTGACGGTTTTTGCCGATGATGACTTCCGCACGGCCGTGGACGCGCTCCATGTCGGCCTGCCACTTCAGATGCTCTTCGGTGCCGGGCATCGGCTGACGCTTCCCGGCGTAGTATTCTTCGCGGAACACGAACAGCACGATGTCGGCGTCCTGTTCGATCGATCCGGACTCCCGGAGATCCGAGAGCGTCGGTCGCTTGTCGTCGCGGGATTCGACCTGACGTGACAATTGGGACAGCCCGACCACGGGCACGTCGAGCTCCTTCGCGAGAGCCTTCAGCCCCGTCGTGATCTCCGTCATCTCCTGGACCCGGTTCTCGCCCTTCTTCGCGGCACCCGACAGGAGCTGGATGTAGTCGATCACCAGCACGTCCAGCCCGCGCTGCCGCTTAAGCCGCCGCGCCCGCGTGACGAGCTGCGCGATCGAGAGACCGCCGGTCTGATCGATGTAGAGCGGCATGGCCTGCATCTGCCGGACGGCTTCCGTGATCCGCACGAACTCGTCGTCGCGGATGTTGCCCTTGCGGAGTTTGTCGGATGACACACCCGTCTGCTCGGCGATGATGCGCAGCGCGAGCTGCTCGGCCGACATTTCGAGCGAGAAGAAGCCGATGATGCCGCCGTCGTGCAGTTCCCGCGTTCCGTCGGGCCGAACCGTCGCGCGGTAATTGCGTGCGATGTTGAACGCGATGTTGGTCGCGAGCGCCGTCTTACCCATGCCCGGACGGCCGGCGATGATCACGAGATCCGATCGCTGCAATCCGCCGATGCAACGGTCCATGTCCTTGATGCCGAACGAGATCCCTGCGAGCGCACCCTTGCGCGCCGCGGCCTTGGCCGCCGTGTCGACCGCGGTCGTGAGCGCGTCCGAGAAGCGCTGAAACCCGCCCTCGAACCTGCCGCGCTCCGCGAGGGCGTAGAGGCGCCGCTTCGCGTCCTCGATCTGTGTCCGCGGCGGGAGGTCGACGGGCGCGTCATAGGCGGTGTGAACCACCTCGTCCCCGATCAGGATCAGTTCGCGCCTGAGCGCCAGGTCTTGGATGGTCCGGGCGTACTCGGCGGCGTTGATCACCGTCGTCGCCTCTGCGGCGAGCCGCGCCAGGTACTGCGCTGCCGTTACGCCTCCGAGATCGAGATCGCCCAGATAGGTCTTGAGCGTGATCGGCGTCGCAACCTTGCCCGAGCGGATCAGCGTCCGGGCGATCTCGAAGATGCGCCGATGGATGCCCTCGTAGAAGTGCTCAGGCTCGAGGAAATCCGAGACGCGGTCGAACGCCTCGTTATGGATGAGGAGCGCACCGAGCAGAGCCTGCTCGGCCTCGATGTTGTGCGGAGCGATCCGGTATTCGGCTTCCGCTCCGGCACCGGGCGGGACGATCGACAGCGCAGTCGACATCGCAGACGTTTCTCCGGCAGCGGGTTGGACGGGTCGTCAACCTCGCACGGCTTCCCGTCGCGAACACGCGGGAACTCCAGCGATGCCCGTTATCCATAAGCGCCGCAGAAACCGATCCGGATGGCTTGACCCGCCGAATCAGTCCTGCCGCCCTGATCAGAGTTCCGCGCCTGGGCCGGCATCCGCAAGGGCCGCGCCGACTTCGAGCCCGAGATCGTCGATGTTGAACTCCTCGCGGGACGAACCGACCCGCTCGCCGCGAGCCTGCCGCTCGGCTTCTTCGGCGCTGCGCGCGACGTTGATCTGGACGCTGACCTCCACCTCCGGATGCAGCGAGACGGGGACGGTGTGGAGGCCCAGCGACTTGATCGGCTGATTGAGGGCGATCTGCGTCCGGTCGACCGTGAAGCCGGCCGCGGTGATCGCCTCGGCGAGGTCGCGGGTCGAGACCGAACCGTAGAGCACGCCGGATTCGCCGGCCTGACGCAGGACCATGAAGCTTTGGCCGCCGAGTTCGGCCGCGACGGCGTCCGCCTCGCGGCGCTTCTCCAGGTTGCGCGTCTCGAGCTGCGCGCGCTGCTGGTCGAAGCGTGCCCGGTTTTCCTTCGTGGCTCGCAACGCCTTGCCGCGTGCGAGAAGGAAGTTGCGCGCGTAACCCGGCCGCACGTTCACGACTTCGCCCATCTGACCGAGCTTGGCGACGCGTTCGAGGAGAATGACTTCCATGATGCCTATCCTTCTTCAGGAGGTTTGGGAGGGAGGAGAATGCCGCGTCAGGAAACGCCGGCGCAGGTGGAATGCGGTCTCGGCGACGCCGAGACCCGCCAGAACGAGCCCTGGAAATCCCAGAAGCGCCGTCGAGAGCCACGCCATTGCCAGAAGTGGCCGGCGCGCGCCGGTTCCCCGAAGCAGCACGTGCAGCGTGGCGAAGCCGAGGACGGTGAGGGCGAACAGCAGCGCGACCGCCGTCGCTTCGGCGAACAGGCCGACGTAGCCCGGAAGCGCGCCGGCAAACATCGCGATGACGAGGAGCAGTCCCAGCCCGCGCGGCAGGCGGAGAGCGGCGATGTCGGGCCAGCCGAC
>CAZVMY010000153.1:0-6893 GCA_964628955.1 uncultured Methylocystis sp. | reverse complement strand
CGCCGGCCTTGTTCGCGATGGCGGCGATGGCTTCGAGGTCGACGACCACGCCACCCGGATTGGCGATCGATTCGACGAAGATCGCCTTGGTCTTCGGCGTCACCGCGCGGGCGAAAGAGTCGGTGTCGTCGCTGTCGGCCCAGACGACGTTCCAGCCGAACTTCTTGTAGGCGTGGTTGAACTGGTTGATCGAGCCGCCATAGAGCTTCTTCGAGGCGATGAACTCGTCGCCGGGCTCGAGCAGCGTGTGGAACACGAGATGCTCGGCCGCGTGGCCGCTGGCGACTGCCAGAGCGGCCGTGCCGCCTTCCAGCGCCGCCACGCGCTCCTCGAGAACCGCGCAGGTCGGGTTGCCGATCCGGGTGTAGATGTTGCCGAACGCCTGCAGGCCGAACAGTGACGCCGCATGGTCGACGTCGTCGAACACGAACGACGTTGTCTGGTAGATCGGCGTCGCGCGGGCGCCGGTGGCCGGATCGGGCTGTGCGCCGGCATGGATGGAGAGCGTGGAGAAGCCGGGAAGGCGGTCGGTCATGGCGGGCTCCGTCGGATCGTCGGTCGGTTTTGCGCAGTCGTGTCCGCTTTGTCAATCCACGCGTTCGGATAAAAGAACGACGGGGAAAAGCTGCTACTCCAGCGTGCGCTTCTGGACGCCTTTCGCGCTCATGGTCGGGCGCTTCGACGAAAGGATGCGCGAGTTGATCCCCTGCCAGCCGATTTCGCCGGAGAGGCGTCCGAACTCGATCTTGGGGCAGCGGTTCATGATCACGGTGAGGCCGGCCGCCTCCGCCTTCGCGGCGGCTGCATCGTCGCGCACTGTGAGCTGCATCCAGATCACCTTGGGCAGCGGTCTGAGCGCCAGCGCCTCATCGATCACGCCGGCCACCGCTTCCGACGGGCGGAACACGTCGATCATATCGACAGGCTCCGTGATGTCGGCCAGCCGCGCGACGAAGGTCTGCCCGAGGAAGGTTGCGCCCGCTTTGCCCGGATTGACCGGGATGACGCGAAAACCGCGGCCGAGCAGATACTTGAAGACCAGATAGCTCGGACGCGCGGGGTTGTCGCTGGCGCCGACCATGGCGATCGTCTTCACCGAGAGCAGGATCCGGCGGATCGTCTCGTCGGGATAGCTGTCGTGGTTCATGTCTCCGCTATGGACGCTTGGCCGCAGGCCCGCAACGTCTCAGCGCCCGGTCCAGCGCGGCTGTCGACGGTCCAGAAACGCGTCGATGCCCTCTTCGGCGTCGCGCGCCAGCATGTTCTCGACCATGACCGCGGAGGCGTGGTCATAGGCCTGCCCGGTCGGGAGGGACCGCTGCCGGTGATAGGCTTCCTTGCCGATCTTCACGGTGAGGGGCGATTTCGCGGCGATCACGGCCGCCATCTCCATGGCTGCATCGAGAGTAGCGCCGGCCGGCACGACCCGGTTCACGAGCCCGAAACGATGCGCCGTTTCCGCGTCGATCATGTCGCCGAGCAGCAGCATCTCCATCGCGTGCTTCGGCGACAGGTTTCGCGACAGGGCGACCATCGGGGTCGAGCAGAACAGGCCGATGTGCACGCCCGGCGTGCAGAACCGCGCATCCGCCCCCGCGACCGCGAGATCGCAGGTGGCGACGAGCTGGCAGCCCGCGGCCGTCGCCACACCCTCGACCGCCGCGATGACGGGCTGCGGCAGCCGCGCGATCGCCAGCATCAGGCGGCAGCAGCGCCGCATGATCTCGGTAAAATAAGCGCGGCCGTCGTCCGGATCGGTCCGGTGGGCGGTCAGTTCCTTGAGATCGTGACCGGCCGAGAACACAGGTCCCTGGGCCGCGAGCACGACGACGTGGATGCGCGGCTCCACGGCGACGATACCGAACTCGACCGTCAGCGCGTCGAGCGTGGCTTCGTCCAGCGTGTTGCGGTTCGCGGGCCTCGCGAGCGTCAGAATGCGCGTGGCGCCGACGTCGCTGCGCGTTAGAACAGGCGTCGTGCTGACAACGTGCTGGTTCATACCTCAACCTTAGCAGTTTGTACGGTTCTCGCGAACACGGCCTTCGTCGGATTGCCGGGTTTGTGATTGGCTCCACCGATCGTCTTCCACCGGTGATTGCAAGGCTGATGAGCGAACCATTAATGACCGCCGCGGAGGTCGAGGCTTTCCTCGACCGCGAGTTCCCCCAGATCCATTACGGCGGCCGTAGCTACCTGGTCGAAAGCCTCGGCCTCCGGTGCTGCGTGCTGCGCATGACCTATCACGAGCGTCACCTCAGACCGGGCGGCACCATCGCCGGCCCGGCCATGTTCGCTCTCGCGGATCTCGCGCTCTATGTCGCGGTGCTGGCGAGCATCGGCCCGATCGGACTCGCGGTCACGACCAATCTCACGATCAACTTCCTGCGCAAGCCCGCCCGTCGCGACATGCTCGCCGATTGCCGTCTGATCAAGCTCGGTCAGCGGCTGGCGGTGGGGGAGGTGCTGCTCCGGTCGGACGGCGACGAGGAACTCGTCGCGCACGTCACCGGAACCTACTCCATCCCGCCAGGGGGCAGGACGCCGGTATCATGATACCATAGACGCTAACCGCATGACGACTTGACGGAAATTCACGGTCCGTCGACTGATGGATCGACGATCGATTGACAGGCCGGCGGGCCGGCGCTAAACGGACCACAGTTTCGGGCGGTGCCGCGTGCGCCGCCCGTCGTCTTTCGAGCGGAACAACCGATGAAAACCCTGACCAACACGACGAAGGCGATCAAGCCCGCCGAAGTCGAGAAGAAATGGGTGCTGATCGACGCGAAGGGTCTGGTCGTCGGCCGGCTCGCGTCCATCATCGCCCTGCGCCTGCGCGGCAAGCACCGCGCCTTCTTCACGCCGCACGTCGACTGCGGCGACAACGTGATCGTCGTCAACGCCGAGCACGTGTCCTTCACCGGCAACAAGCGCGAGCAGAAGGTCTACTTCCACCACACCGGGTATCCCGGCGGCATCAAGGAGCGCACGGCGCGCTTCATTCTCGATGGCCGCTTCCCCGAGCGCGTGCTGGAAAAGGCGGTGGAACGCATGCTGCCGCGCGGCCCCCTCGGCCGCAAGCAACTGGGCAACCTGCGTGTCTACAAGGGCCCCGAGCATCCGCACGCGGCGCAGCAGCCGGTGCCGCTCGACGTGGCGGCGATGAACCGCAAGAACGTGAACCTCAAGAACGTGAGGGCCGCCTGATGGCCGAAGTCCTGCAAAGCCTCGCCGATCTCAAGGGATCGGCCTCGGTCCAGCCCGAAGCGCCCAAGCACGTCCAGAAGCTCGACAAGCAGGGCCGCGCCTACGCGACCGGCAAGCGCAAGAACGCCGTCGCCCGCGTCTGGCTGAAGCCCGGCTCCGGCAAGATCGTCGTCAACGAGCGCGCGCTCGAGGTCTACTTCGCCCGGCCGGTGCTGCGCATGATCCTGCAGCAGCCGCTGCAGGTCGCCAATCGTGTCGGCCAGTACGACATCATGGTTTCGGTCGATGGCGGCGGTCTTTCGGGTCAGGCCGGCGCCGTCCGCCACGGCGTTTCCAAGGCGCTGACCTTCTACGAACCGGACCTGCGTCCGGTCCTGAAGAAGGAAGGCTTTCTCACCCGAGACGCCCGCGTCGTCGAGCGCAAGAAGTTCGGCCGCGCCAAGGCCCGCCGCAGCTTCCAGTTCTCGAAGCGCTGATCCGGCTCTCGAAGGTCGGCTCGCAGACAGGGCGGCAGCGATGCCGCCCTCGTCGTTTCCGGACGTCCATCGCCGCGTCTTTCATGGCAGGATAACGTTTCGTCGCCCGGAGCGCCTGTCGATGCTGCCGTTCCACCTGACCTCTACCCTCGAGCGGCTGCTGGAAGGCCGACCGCGTGCGGCTCTCGCCGTGCGGGCTGCCGCAATCTCGTCCGGTTACCGGTCGGGTGCCGCGTCGCCGGCCGTGATCCGGGACGACGACGACGCGCTCGCCTATGCGCTCGCCCGGATGCCGGCCACCTACGCGGCCATCGACGCCGTGCTGACGGAAGTGCGGCGGCGCCTGCCCATGCTGTCGCCGGAGAGCCTCCTCGATCTGGGAGCGGGGCCGGGGACAGCCGTATTCGCCGGGACCGCGCACTGGCCGTCGCTGGACGACGTCACGCTGCTGGACGGCAGCGCCGCCTTCCGCGCCCTTTCCCGTTCGCTGCTCGCCGGTTCCGGCCTGCCGGCGCTGGCGAAGGCCAAGGTCGTCGCTGCGAGTTTCGCGACGTCGCTCGATACCGACCTCGGCGGCGCCGATGCCGTGACCGCCGCCTATGTGCTCGCCGAACTCGACGAGGCCGCGCAGGATCGACTGGTGCGGGAAGCCTGGTCGCGGACACGACGGCTGCTCGTCCTGGTCGAGCCGGGAACGCCCGCGGGCTTCCTGCGGCTGGCGCGGGCGCGGGCCGGACTTGTCGAGAAGGGTGCCCGCATCGTCGCGCCCTGCGTCCACGCCGTGGCCTGTCCGATGATCGCGCCGGACTGGTGCCATTTCAGCCGGCGGCTGCCCCGCTCGCGCAACCATCGGCTGGCGAAGGGGGCGGCGGCCCCATTCGAGGACGAGAAATTCGCCTATCTCGCGGTCGCCAGGTCGGATACCGCGTCCGCCGCGCATGGCCGCGTTCTGCGCCCGCCCTTGACCGGCAAGGCGGGGATCGAGCTGACGCTGTGCACCGCGGAAGGGATCGCCGCGCTCCGTGTGCCGCGCCGGGATCGGCAGGCCCATGCGGCGGTGCGGCGCGTGGACTGGGGCGATCTGGTGACTGTCCATCCCGGAGTAGGCGCGCCGTGACCGCGCGTCCGGCATGGTGGCTCGCCCCCACGCTCGCGACCATGCTGCCGCTCGCCTCGGCCATCGCCGCAGACGGAACCGCGCTTCTCGTGCATGCCGAACTCTATCGCGGCAACGAGCGGGTGGGGGAGGCGACGGCACGCATTCCCGGCGGCGCCACCGGACCGGTCTGGCTCGCGTTTCCCGACGATCACCTGCTTGCAACGTACCGCGTCAGTCTCGCCTTCGTCGATCGCGACGGCATCGTCGTGGTCCAGCCGCATGTGCTCGATCCGGACGGGCTCTTCCAGCCCCGGCCGCCGGAGCGGCTGCGCATCGACGGCGACGGCCCGCAGCATGCGATCGTCCCTGTCGGTGGTCTGGCGATCGCTGACGCGATCCGCCGCGCCGGCACCTGGCGAGCGGTGCTGCTGCTGCGCCGCGTCCGAGATCGGCATTGACGGACGGCGCGCGTTGGATCATTGAGCCGCGCAGGATGACCAGCGCCGCAAGCCACACCCGACGTTTCCCAAGCCGACATATCACGATGCCGCTGCCGCGCGCGTAGTCGATGCTGCCTGTCCGGCTTCGTCACGACCGCGCCATCAGCGCGGTTTTTTTGTTGTTTGCGGTCGACCGCAATCACCGCGCTGCCCGCTTCCGGAGAGCCCGATGAACCAGATGTCCCCTTTGAAGACCTTCAAGAGCGGCACGCCCTCGATCTTCATCGACGGCGAGGCGGGTACCACCGGGCTCGAAATCCGCGAACGGATGGCCGAGGTTGCCGGCGTCGCCGTGCGCAGCATCGACCCGGCTTCGAGGAAAGATCCAGCCGCGCGGCGCGCCCTGATGTCGGAGGTGGACGCCGTCGTGTTGTGCTTGCCCGATGCGGCCGCGGTCGAGTCGGTCGCCCTTGCCGATGACCTCGGCGACGCCGCGCCGCGCGTACTCGACGCCAGCACCGCGCACCGGGTCGCGCCCGGATGGGTCTATGGCTTCGCGGAACTCGCAGCGGACCAGGCCGCACGGATCGCCTCGGCCCGACACGTGGCCAACCCGGGGTGCTATCCCACGGGCGCGATCGCGCTGCTGCGGCCTTTGGTCGATGCCGGGCTGGTTCCGGCGGATCATCCCGTTTCGGTCAATGCGGTCAGCGGCTACTCCGGCGGCGGCAAGTCGATGATCGAAGCCTACGAAGCCGGGACGGCGCCGTCCTTCGAGCTCTACGGCCTCGGGTTCGACCACAAGCATGTGCCGGAGCTGATGGCGAACGCGAGGCTGACGACCCGGCCGATCTTCGTTCCGTCCGTCGGAAACTTCCGGCAGGGCATGCTGGTCAGCATCCCGCTGCATCTCGATCGGCTGCCTGGCCATGTCGGCGGCGCCATGCTGGAGGAGGCGCTGGTCGCGCATTATGCCGGCAGCGGGCGGGTGCGCGTCGTGACCAGGATGGCCGGTGGCCGTCTCGAGGCCGAAGCCCTGAACGGCACCGACGATCTCGAGTTGCGGGTGTATGCGAGCGACGTGCATCGTCAGGCGCTGCTGGTCGCGCGGCTCGACAATCTCGGCAAGGGCGCGGCTGGAGCCGCGGTCCAGAACCTCAAGCTGATGCTGGGCGTGGCCTGATCGGACGCCGCCCGTCGGATCAGGAGTGCCAGGCGGCGACGACCTGCTTCTGTTCGCCCAGACCCTCGATGCCGACCTTCATGGTGTCGCCGGCCTTGAGGTAGCGAGGCGGCTTTTTCCCCATGCCGACGCCGGGCGGCGTTCCCGTCGTGATCACGTCGCCCGGTTCGAGCACCATGAAGCGCGAGGTGTAGGCGACGAGGTGGCGCACGCCGAAGATCATCGTCTTTGTCGTACCGTCCTGCATGCGCTCGCCGTTCAGATCGAGCCACATGCGCAGGTTCTGGACGTCCTTGACCTCATCGGGCGTCACGAGCCAGGGGCCGAGCGGCCCGAAGGTGGGGCAGCCCTTGCCCTTCATCCACTGGCCGGTGCCTTCGAGCTGGTAGGTCCGCTCCGACACGTCGTTGCAGATGCAGAACCCCGCGACGTGGTCCATGGCCTCGTCCTCGCCGACGTAAGACACGCGCGAGCCGATGACGATGGCG
>CAZVMY010000152.1:0-6899 GCA_964628955.1 uncultured Methylocystis sp. | reverse complement strand
ATTCACATTCTGGCCGATCAGCACGATCTCGCGCACGCCCTTGCGCGCCAGCTCGCGGGCCTCGGCGATGATGGCGTCAACGCCGCGCGAGTATTCGGCGCCGCGCGTATAGGGCACGACGCAGAAGGTGCAGAACTTGTCGCAGCCTTCCTGAACGGTGACGAAGGCCGCGGCCGTACGGGGAGCCCGTCGTCCGGCGCGCTGCAGGCGCTCGAACTTGCTCACGGCCTCGAACTCGGTCGCGATCGGGGCGGGGCCGGCTTCGCCGCGCAGCATCTCCGGCAGCCGGTGATATGCCTGCGGCCCGACCACGAGGTCGACGACCGGGGCGCGCCGGAGAATCTCCGCTCCCTCGGCCTGCGCCACGCAGCCGGCCACGGCGACCAGCACCGGACGGCCGCTCGCCGCACGCGCGGTCTTGAGCTCCCTGATGCGGCCGAGTTCCGAATAGACCTTGTCGACCGCCTTCTCGCGGATGTTGCAGGTGTTGAGAACCACGAGGTCGGCCTGATCGGGCGCGTCCGTCGTCACGTAGCCCTCGGGAGCGAGGACGTCCGCCATGCGCTCGGCATCGTAGGCGTTCATCTGGCAGCCATAGGACTTGATGAACACCCGCCGAAGCGCCGGCTGCGGGCCGGCGGCTGGCATGGGCTTCGGATCGGTCGGGCGCGGCAAGCTGAATCCGGCGTTGTTGCTGGCCATCGTCTTAAGGCGAATCCGGCCGCCGACCAATACAAAAGACCGGTCGACGACCGGTCAGGAGCCATCGTCCACGGGGCGGCGACCCGTGACAGCCTCGCAATGAAGCCGACGCACGTGCCGTTCCGCCAGCCGCGTCAATGCCTTGCGGTCGCTGGCGACGTCGAAGCCGAGCGGTGGACCCACGCCGATCACCGCATCGAACGGACCGGACGACAGCACGCCCGCGAGATGCGGCGCGAGATCGGCGTCGCCGTACCAGGCGATGCCGGGCCGCGCACGCCGGCCGAGGGGGAGACCGTCCTGCCGGACGTATGTGATGGCGAGCGGCAGCACGGTGACGGTCGCGTCCCCGGCGGACATCACCTCCCGCGCGGCGCCCAGCAACGCCGAACGAAACGGCAGGATGCGGTTGCCATCCCCGGTCGTGCCCTCGCCGAACAGAATCAGCGGATCGCCCTCCGCGAGCCGGCCGGCGATTTCCCGGTTGACGTCGCGCGTGGCGCTGCGGCGCTGCCGATCGACGAAGACCGACCGCTGAAGCGTGGCGAACAGGCCGAACAGGGGCCAGTCCGCCACCTCGGATTTGGCAATGAACGACAGCGGGACGAGGCTGCCCAGAACGCTGATGTCGAGCCATGAGACGTGATTGGCGACGATCAGCAGGGGGCGGTCGTCGGGAATCGGCCCGGTCAGCCGGACGCGAACGCCGAGCACCCGGCAGACCCAGCGGTGGAACAGCATGGGCACGATCCGGCGCGCCGGCAATCGGAACCGCCAGCAGACCCACTGGACCGGAAGCAGAACCAGGACTCCCGCTGCCACGCCCGCGAGCCGCAGCGCGAACCAGACCCTGCTCGGACGCAGGCTCTGGTCGGCAGCAACGACGGTCCGGACCGGACCGGTCCCGGCGGCGCTCAACGGTCCGGCGCCGGCGGCTTCCGTCCCGCTTCGGAGTGTCCGGCCGCCGCGCGGCGATGCCGGGACGGACGTCTGCCGCCTTCCCGCGGCAGACAATACAGTTCGAGGCGGTGGCCGACGATCCGGTAGCCGAGGCGTTCGGCGATCGCGGCCTGGAGCGCCTCGATCTCGTCGGACTGGAACTCGATGACGTGGCCCGATTCGATGTCGATCAGGTGATCGTGGTGCCCGTCCGTCGCGCGCTCGTAGCGCGCCCGGCCCTCGCGGAAGTCATGGCGTTCGATGATGCCGGCGCCCTCGAACAGTCGCACGGTGCGATAGACGGTGGAGACCGAGATGCCCGAATCGACCGCCGCCGCGCGGCGATGCAGTTCCTCGACGTCGGGGTGGTCATGGGATCCCGAGAGGACGCGCGCGATGATCCGGCGCTGCGCCGTCATGCGCATGCCTTTCTCGACGCAGAGGGTTTCGATCCGGCTGTCTGTCATGGTCCGGCGCAGGTCCGAGCCGCCGCTGCCGGCGACCGTCGCGTCATACCGCCTCGCCACCGGAGCGTCCAGAAGCCAACCGGAACGGCCGGCGCTTCGGATGTGGGCTCAGGCAAGTTCGCGACGCAGGATCAACGCTTCGGCCGCCGACCCGTCCCGCTGCCTGTAATAGGCCGCGCGGCGGCCGACCTCCACGAAATCCAGCCGGCGATAGAGCGCGAGCGCGGGCTCGTTCGCGGCACTGACCTCCAGATAGAGCGCTCTCACGCCGACCAGCGGAAGATACTCGATCTGCTGCTGCATCAGTTGCCGGCCGACGCCGGCCCCGCGGTGGGACGGCGACACGGCAATCGAGAGAATCTCGGCCTCGTCGGCCGAGCGCCGGGAGAGCACGAACGCGACCGGCGAGGCGCTGGCGGGGCCGGGCCGAGCGAGATGCCCGAGCACGTTCGGCTCGGCCAGCAGCGCCTCGAATTCGGAACGCCGCCACGGGTGCTCGAAAGCGGTCGCATGGAGCGCCGCCATCGCAGGTGCGTCGGCCATGCTGGCAGGCCGGACCACGACCGCGACCGGCGACCAGACCGCGTCGATCCATGCCGTCCAGAATTCGAACGCCGGCCGCCACCACAGGATCATGCCCGCGCGATCCTCCCGCCATCCTGGGGCGTGACGCGCGCGGCCTGGAGGTAAAGCGGCACCGGGCGGGCGCCTTCAGGATCGGCTGCCATGCCGAGCCTGGCGATCCAGGCGATGTCCGGCGCAGGCTTCATGTCGGCCACATGGGCCTTCATGCCGAGCGACCACGCCTCGATCGCGAGCGCGGCGGCGCCGGTTCCCGCGAGCCGGGCCGGGCCGGCCCCGATGGCACGAACCGCTTCGCGAAGACTGATGACGCGCGCGGACACGAGCGTACGGCCGCCGGGGGCATAGGCCTGGAAGTAGACGGAGCCATGGCGGGCATCGAGCGCCACCGCGACCACGCCCGGTTCGCCCGTCGAGACCAACGGAGCGGCATAGGCCGACAGCGTCGAGACGCCGACGACGGGCACGCCGGCCGCCAGACCGATCGCGCGGGCCGCGGCGATCCCGATCCGGAGCCCGGTGAAACTGCCGGGCCCGACGCTGACCGAGACACGATCGATGCCGGCGAAGCCGCCTTCGACGCCGGCCATCACCCGCTGAACGAGCGGCAGCAACGCCTCACCATGCCCGCGAGCCATCTCCACGCTCTCGGCCGCGAGCGGCTGTTCCGCACCGGCTTCGAGCACGCAGGCCGAGGTCGCCCCAAGCGCGGTGTCGACGGCCAGGATGCGGAAGGGACGCTCCGACTCGCTGTGGGTGGTCATCCCTCAGACGATGGAGCAGAACTCCTCGAATTTGAAGCGCGGGCTGCGCGGAAACAGCTTTTCCGGGCTGCCATAGCCGATGTTGCAGATGAAATTCGGCTTGATCTTGCCGCCGGGAAAGAACTCGGCTGCGAGCTTCTTCTCGTCGAAGCCAGACATCGGGCCGCAGTCGAGGCCCAGGGCGCGCGCCGCCATGATCAGATAGGCGCCCTGAAGCGACGAATTGCGGAACGCCGTCGGCTCGACGTTCGCCGGATCGCTGATGAACCAGCTTCGCGCATCCGCGTGCGGGAACAGCATCGGCAGCTTCTCGTAGAACTCCAGATCATAGCCGATGAGGGCAGTGCAGGGCGCCGTCATCGTCTTGTCGACGTTGCCGGGCGCGAGGCATGGCTTCAGCCGCTCCTTGCCGGCGGCGCTCGTGACGAAAACGATGCGGGCCGGCGAGCAGTTCGCGCTCGTCGGTCCCATCTTCAGAAGCTGCGCGAGAGCATGCAACGTCTCGGCGGCGACCGGGCGAGGTTCCCAGGAACTGAACGTCCGCGCCGTGCGGAACAGCTGATCGAGGGCGGAATCGTCGAGCCGGTTGCGCGGCGGCGGCTTGATCGCGTCGTTCATGGCAGGTCCGTTCAGGATTACCGGAGCGGGTCAGACGGCCTCGACCGACTGCACGTCCGGCAGGAAGTGGCGAAGGAGGTTCTGGATACCGTGCTTCAGCGTTGCCGTCGATGAGGGGCAGCCCGAGCAGGCGCCCTTCATCGTGAGATAGACCGTCCCGTCGCGGAACCCCTTGAAGGTGATGTCGCCGCCATCGCCCGCCACCGCCGGGCGGATGCGGGTCTCGAGCAGTTCCTTGATCGTCGAGACGGTTTCTGCGTCCTCCGGAGCGAAGAACTCGTCACCGGCGGCCTCAGGACCCACGCCCTCGCGCAGCAGGGGCTGGCCCGACATGAAATGCTCCATGATCGCGCCGAGCACCGCAGGGCGCAGATGCGGCCACTCGATGTCGCCCTTGCTCACCGTCACGAAATCAGAGCCGAAGAACACTCCGGTGACGCCGTCGAGCGCAAAGAGCTTCTCCGCCAGCGGCGAACTGGCGGCCTGCGCAGAATCACGCATCTCCAGCGTCCCTTCGCCCATGACCTCGCGGCCTGGCAGGAACTTCAGGGTTGCTGGGTTCGGTGTCGCTTCGGTCTGGATGAACATCGGCTGTCTCCTGGCGCGCCCGGGTTCAAGGCCCGGACTCTGTGACAAGATAGTCCCGGCGCGCGGGGAAAGCGAGGGATGCGGCACACCCGGGCGCCGGGTGAAGCGCTCCGGCGACACATGCGCGGGCCTCCGGCAATGTGATTGGTCTAATGAATTTTTAAGGAGGATAGTGACTTGACAGGCTGATTCGTAGAAAGGACGCTCATTCAGGCGTCTTTACGAGCATCCGCTTCGCCGAAGGGGAGGTGTGCGGTGCTATCTACACTCATCTATTCCAGTCAGAGCAAGATGTTGGCGACAACGTCAACTGCCTCCTGGGCAGCGATGGACGACATCAGAGCAACCGCTACACGGCGGAACGCATTACTCGGTATAACGGGTTTCCTGTTTCACTTCGAGGACCGCTTCGTGCAGATTCTCGAAGGCGAGTTCGAAGCCGTTACGCAGGTCTTCGGCAGCATCCGGCGTGATCAGCGCCACGCCAACTGCCGGATCGTCTGGTTTGCCGAGACGGCGGACCGTAAGTTCGACGACTGGTCGATGGACGGCTCGATGTCTTTCATCGCCGGAAACAATGCCGAATTGAATGTCAAGCTGCGCTTCATCGGCCGCTTCGTCGCAGACACCTCACAGACACCGATCCTGTTGCGCGATCTCCTGGTGTCGGTCGCGACCGAGATGCAGTCCCGGCGCGATTTCCCGAGGCCGCGACTGGTCTCCTGACGCCGCAGGCCGGCCAGTCAGGCCAGCGCGTCGATCTCGGCGTCCTCGAGATCGCCCGGTACGATGGTGACCGGGATCGGGAACGCCGAGCCGCGCGTGGCGAGCGACGAGACGAGCGGACCCGGGCCATCCGACCCCGTGCCGGCGGCGAGTACGAGGATGGCGATGTCCTCGTCTTCCTCGATCAGCGCGAGGATGGCTTCCGCGGTCTTGCCTTCCCGCACGTGTTTCTCGGGATCGATGCCGGCGATGCTGCGGGCGCGCTGGCCGGCCTTGTCGAGCAGGGCCTGCGCCGCCTTCTCCGCCTCCTCCCGCATGATGTCGCCGACACCGAACGGCTGCTGGAAATCATCCGGCTCGACCACCGAGATGGCGACCAGTCCTGCCGTCGTGCGGGCCGCCCGGCGCGCCGCGAAATAGAGCGCGCGGTCGGCTTCCGCAGATTTGTCCACCACCACCATGAACTTAGGCCGGTGGCCGGCCTCGTAGGATCGCCTTCGCTTCCTCGCCATGCCCGGCATCCTCCCTGTCGTGGCCCGCATGCTGGGATCGCACCGGCCTGAAGACAAGCCGGCCGGTTCTTCCGGCGCTCAAGCCCGGATGAAGCCGACGATCTCCCTGATCCGGTCCATGTTCGGCCGGGCGATGGCGCGGGCCCGTTCGGCGCCATCGGCCAGAATGGCATCGATATGCGCCGGGTCGGCCTGAAGGCGCTTCATCTCGGCCGAGATCGGGCCGAGTTTCGCGACTGCCAGATCGACGAGGGCGTCCTTGAACCGCGAGAACTGGCTGCCGCCGAATTCGGCGAGGACATCCGCCCGTTCGCTGCCGGCGAGCGCGGCGTAGATCGTCACCAGATTGTCGGCTTCCGGCCGGCCTTCCAGCCCTGCGACCTCGCCGGGCAGCGCGTCGGCGTCGGTCTTCGCCTTGCGCACCTTGTTGGCGATCGCATCCGCATCGTCGGCGAAATTGATGCGCGACAGGTCCGACGGGTCGGACTTCGACATTTTCTTCAGGCTGTCGCGCAGGCTCATGACGCGCGGCGCCGGCCCCTGCGTCAGCGGCTCGGGCAGCGGAAAGAAGGCATCGCCATGGCCGAGCGCGGCGATCCGCTCGCCGAAATCGTTGTTGAACTTCTGCGCGATGTCGCGGGCGAGCTCGAGATGCTGCTTCTGGTCCTCACCGACGGGCACGTGGGTCGCGCGGTAGACCAGAATGTCGGCCGCCATCAGCGTCGGATAGGAATAGAGGCCGACGGATGCGTTCTCGCGGTCCTTGCCGGCCCTCTCCTTGAACTGCGTCATGCGGTTGAGCCAGCCGATGCGGGCGACGCAGTTGAAGATCCAGCCGAGTTCGGCGTGGCCAGAGACCTGGCTCTGGTTGAAGACGATCTGCTTCGCCGGATCGATCCCCGCCGCGATGAAGGCGGCCGCGACCTCGCGGGTGTTGGCGGCGAGGTCCTCCGGGTCCTGCCACGTGGTGATCGCGTGCATGTCGACGACGCAATAGATGC
>CAZVMY010000151.1:0-6912 GCA_964628955.1 uncultured Methylocystis sp. | reverse complement strand
AGCTCGTCAAGGCAGACCGGAAGTTCGCCCTCGCCGCGGTTTCGCTCCGGCAGGCGTTGCAGGAACAGCCCGAGATCGCCGAGCTTTCGAAAAACATCGTCATCGAGGAAACGAAAGACGGTCTCGACATCCAGATCGTCGATCAGGATGGCCGCTCGATGTTCCCGGACGGCTCCAAGCTGCCCTTCGAGCGCACGCGCATCCTGCTCGAGAAGCTCGCGCCGCAACTGCGCAAGATGTCCAACCGCATCCGCGTGACCGGACATACCGCAGCCTCGCGATCGGCCGCGCGCCCGGGCTCCGGCGCCTGGGCCCTGTCGACCGAGCGGGCGCTCGCCGTACGCGACATCCTTGCGCAGAACGGCGTGCCCGACGACCGGTTCTCGGGCGTCCTCGGCAAGGCCGATACCGAACCGCTGTTCCCGGACGATCCGACGATGGCCGCGAACCGGCGCATCTCCATCCTCGTCATGAATGAAGTGCACCCGCTGCCGACCGGCGCGCGCCCCTGAGGCGGGCGGCGCAACGTCTCACTCTGCCATGATCAGCGTCCAGAACACCCGGTACTTCGAGCCGGGCGCATAGGCGGTCGCAAGACCCATGCGTGTCGCGGACGCGAGCCGCATGTTCGCGTCATGGCTCGGTGATCCGCGCCAGCCCGAGAAGGCATCCGAGACCGTGTGATACCCGGCCGAGACGTTCTCGGCCGCCCTCGCCGAGCCGAGCCCGGCCGTGGCCAGCCGGTCTTTCAGCGGGCCGCGCACGTCGTGGCTCACCGTATCGGCCGCAGCCATGGCGCGGACCTGCTCCTCCGCCAGCCGGACGAGGACGGGATCGACGCGGACCGGCCCGAGCCCGGCGGTCCGCCGATAGCCGTTCAGCACGGATTGTGCCGAGGCGAGATCGACCCGGGCGTCCGGCGCGGCGAGGCTCGCGTAGAATGCGGGCCGGGCGTTGGGCTCCGGTGCCGAACAGGCCGCCAGCAGCGGAAGCAGCGCGCAGAGCAGCGACATGACGGTTGCCTTCCCGCTCGTTTGCGACGTCATGCCTTCGCCGCGGCTCTTGGCCGCTCCGCCGCCTGCCCGCCGGTGCTCTGCCCGCTCATAGCCGGCGTCTCGCGAACGGCCTCGCTCTCCGCGCCCGGATTGGGCAGCAGCTTGACCGTCATCTCGGGGGCCGGGATGTCGATGCGAGCCTCGCGCAGGCTCCGGAACAGATCGAACAGCAGCTGGCTCTTCACCGACAGCATCGAATCGACGTCGACGAAACAGCGCAGCTCGAACTCGAGGCTGGTTGGTCCGAGCCGCATGAAGAAGACGCGGGCCGGCGGTTCGGTCAGCACCTCGCGATGCGACAGGGCCACGTCGGTGAGGATCTTCTTCACCGCCTGCGGATCGGCGCTGTAGGCGACGCCGACCGGGATGACGATGCGCCCCAGACGGTCGTTGTGCATCCAGTTCTTGACCCGCCCGGAGATGAACTCGGCATTGGGCACGATGAGGCTCGCGCGGTCGAAGGTCTCGATCTCGGTCGAGCGCACATTGATCCGCTTCACGATGCCCTGTTCCGAACCGATGTCGATCCAGTCGCCGACCCTCAGCGGCCTTTCCCAGAGCAGGATCAGGCCCGAGACGAAGTTGTTCACGATCGATTGAAGACCGAAGCCGATGCCGACCGACAGCGCGCCGGCCACGATCGTCAGCTTGTCGAGCGACAGACCCAGCTGCGACAGCGCGATCATCGCCGCGACGATGATGCCGACATAGCCGAGGATGGTGCTGATCGAGTTCCTGAGGCCCGGGTCGAGCGAGGTGTGCGGCAGATAGCTCTTGCTGAGCCAGCGCTGGATCGAGCGCGTTACCGTGAACCCGACCACGAACAGCGCGATCGAGACCACGATCGTCGACATCGAGATCGTGACGCCGCCGACGGTGAAGCCGAACACGGCCGCCCGCAACGTCCCAACGACGTCGACGCCGTCGAGCCCCCAGGGCGCGAGGACGAGCAGCGTGGCGACGATGATCAGGATCAGCCGCAGGAAGCCGGCCGCGAGAATGCTGATCTGCTGCAGGGAGCCGCGTCTGAGCCCGACCTGTGCCATGATCTCGCGACCGGCCCGGCCCTCGGCCGACAGCCCGTGGCCGACGACCTCATCGACGAGGATGAGCACGATCGTCAGGACGACGCCGATCGTCACCACCCACATCACCTGGTCGACGAGGAAGGCGCCGAGCGCGACGTAGCCCGTCAGCGCGGCGCCGAGGATCAGGCCCGCGACCACCCAGCCCAGCAGCCGAACGGGCAGGGCGGACGTGACCGGCGCCGGCGTCGCGGCCGGTTCACCACCGTCCTCGGCCGCGCCGGCCAGCTGTCGTATCGCATGCATGATGACGAGAGCGGCCAGGATGTCGAACAGCCCCTTGCTGGCCACGGTGACCGGCAGGGCGGCGACGATCGCCTGATAGAGTTCCTCCATCGTCTTGCCGGCGAAGACCACGCCCGTGAAGGTCACGGCAAGCCACGTGAGGCGGCGTGCCGACTCGTCGTCGACGGCGAACACCCGCCAGTTCCGCTGGTCCGGCGCCAGGACGCCGTCCGCCAGCCCATGCGCGAAGGCCACGAAGGCGAACCCCGTGAGCAGCGTCTTCACCGTCGGCGCGATGCGCGGCGGCAGGAAGCCGAGGCTCTCCAGAATGCTGTAGAGCCCGAACGAGATCGCGAGAGGTACCGCCGCCCAGATCAGCGTCACCTTGAGAGCCGTCAGCGCCCTCACGAGCCGCGACGGCTCGCTGTCCGGGTGGCGGCCCGCGAACCGGCGCAGATATCTGCGACCGGGCACGGCGAGGGCGAGGGTGGCGATCACCACCAGCCCGAGGATCGCCAGCTTCGTCTGGTCCATCGAGTCGGCGATGATGCGGAACCAGTCGTTCATCACCAGCTGGAACGCGGTCAGTTCCTGCGGCAGCGCCCTCGCGAGGTCGAACCAGAGGATCGGGCTCAGCACGCTGCTCGAACGCTCGAGCAGCGCCTTGGTCAGGATCGCGCGGCGTTTGTCGCCGATGGCCGCGATCAGCTGGTCCGCCTGCACGTCGAGGAGGCGCGCGACCCGGAGCGTCTCCTCGACGTCCTTGAGCGCGGCCTCCTGTTCGGTCCGCTGGCGCGTGATATCGGGGCTTTCCGTCTCGCCCTTGGCGGCGTCGGGCCTCGGGCCAAGCTGCTCCAGCCGCGATCTGACGCCTTCGAACCGCGGCGTCTGCTCCGCGACGACCTCGCGCAGGACGTCGACGACCGGGTCGATCCGCGCCCGCAGCGTCTGCAGGGCGGCATCGGGCACGTCCGGCTGACTGACGCCGCTCTCGATCTGCGCGAGTTCGGCGCGCTGACGGTCGAGCCGCTGCCGGACGTCGGACTGGGCCGCTGCGGCACCCGCGAGGCCCAGCAACAGCACGATCGTCAGCGAGAAATTCAGGAGGAGGCGCCCGAACACGGCTGTGCTGCAAGGTCTCGGCGGCATCGCGGCTCACTTCCTCCGTGGCCACCCCCGCGACTCATGCCGCTTCGGCGCCCGGTGCACGCTTGCCTTTCAGATGTGGCGGCAATGGGCGCAAGCGCGAATTTCGTTCAGCCTCTGGTCATTGGCCGCGCTCTACCCGATCGTGCGCCGCGGGGTGCGGGTATCGGGAGACGACACATGCTGCATTTCTGGGACGCGAGCTGGGCGCTCGACGAGGCGCAGTGCCCCTGCGACGTCCATTTCACCCAATGGCTCACCGAGAAGGCGATCAGCGGCGCGTCGATCTATCACTTCGGCAGCGGCAGCCATCATCACGTGGGGCTCGACAACCTGAAGCGCGGCGAACCGAACACGATCGTCTGCGTCACCGCATCGCCGGGCGAATATGATGCGTTCATCAAGATGGCGATCGCCGAACCGCGGCTCTCGCACGCCTATTCGGTGCATTTCGGCGACATCTACCTGTTCAACGGCCGGCTGCTCCCGCGCTTCGACGTCGTGACCCTGTTCCACCTCTGCGAGTTCCGGGACGAACGCAACGACGCTTACGGTGCCCTCACCGACGAGGCGGTGCTGCGCCGCGCGATCGACCAGACGAACAGCGGCGGCTTCGTGCTGTTCTACGAGGGCTCCTTCGCCTTCGCCTTCGCCCGGCCCATCATCGACAAGATCGCCGCGGAAGGGCTGCTGGAGCCGGTCGGCCAGTTCAAGACGCTGCCGATCTACCGCAAGCCCTGAGTCGCGTCCGGCCTCTCAGTCGACCGGCTGCAGGCCGTTCTGGGCCGCCACGACGTCGCTGACCATCGGCACGTAATCCTCGCCCCGGCCGATCGCCACGGCCTGGGCGTAGGCGTTCTTGACGGCGTTGCCGACCGGGTTGACCAGTCCGACGTCGTCGGCCATCGCCTCGAGGTAGCGCATGTCCTTGAGCGCGTTCACGAGGGTAAACTGGTGCGCGTTGCGGTCGCGCTCCAGCACGTATTTGAAGAAGGTCTGGTAAAAGCCGCAATCCATGCGGCTGCCGCGCAGCACGCTGTCGATGGTCGCCGGCGGGATGCCGACCTTGCGGCCGAGCGCCAGTGCTTCGGCGTAGATCGCGCCGTAGCCCATCGCCACGAAATTGTTGATCAGCTTCATCTTGTGGCCGTCGCCGACCGGTCCGAGATGTGTGACCTTCATCGCCCAGGCGCGGCAGATCGGCTCGATCCGCGCGAACACCTCGGGGGTGGCGCCGATCATGGTGCTGAGCTGGCCGAGCTCGGCCTGTGCCGGGGTGCCGCCGAGCGGCGCATCGGCATAGCCGACGCCGAGAGCGCCGAGTTCGGCGGCGAGCGCCACGGTCGAAACCGGATTGGCCGTCGAGCAGTCGACGATCGTCAGGCCCGGCCGCGCCGCCTCGCGGATGCCGGCAGGGCCGCGTACCAGCCGTTCGACCACGCTCGAGTCGGTCACGCAAAGGAACACGACGTCGGCGCTGCGTGCGACGTCTGCGGGAGTGCCGACCTCGGCCGCGCCCTTCGCGACCAGATCGTCGACGGGCGCGCGGTTGCGATTGCCCATGACCGTGAGCGGGTAGCCCTTGGCCAGCATGCTTGCCGCCATGCCATGGCCCATCAGCCCGACGCCGATGAAGCCGATGCAGTCCAGCGTGTCCGGTTCGCTCATTGGCGGTCCCTCCCCGAGGCGTGGTCGATCAGGTGTCGGATGAAGTCGTCGCAGCGGGCGAGCTGGTCCAGGGCGATGAACTCGTCCGGCTTGTGCGCCTGCTCGATGGAGCCCGGTCCGATCACGACCGTCGGCACGCCGAGCATCTGCTGGAACAACCCGCCCTCGGTGCCGTAGGCGACCTTCGCATGGTCATTGCGACCCGCGAGGCGCTTGGCCAGCGTCACGGCCTCGTGGTCGGGGGCGATCTCCAGCGCCGGGATCCCCTGCGTCTCGGTGAAGGTGAAGCCCGCCTGAGGATCGATCGCCCGCATGCGCGGCGCGAGCACCTCGTCCGCGTGACGCCGGATGCCGGCAATGTGAACGGCAGGGTCCTCGGACCCGAGCGCGCGGACCTCGAAGGTGAACTCCGCCGAGTCCGGCACGATGTTGCTTGCGATCCCGCCCTTGAACAGGCCGACGTGCAGGGTCGTGTGCCCGACGTCGTACAGGGGGTCGTGCGGCCCGGCCTCGGCGATGCGGTCCGCCTCGTTGCGAACATGCGCGATCAGCCGCGCGCCCCATTCGATGGCGTTGACGCCCTGTGGCGCAAGCGAGGAATGGCAGGCCTTGCCCCTGATCGCGACCCGGACCCGCCGGCCGCCCTTGTGGCCGGTCACGACCTGCATCGACGTGGGCTCGCCGACGAAGCAGGCCCGCGCGGTGGCGCCGCGTGCGGCGAGGGCGCGCAGCATGAAGCGCACCCCGGTGCAGCCCACCTCCTCGTCGAACGAGAACGCGAGATGGATGGGCCGTCGCAACGGCGCCTCCACCATCGCGGGGACCGCCGCGAGGCAGCAGGCGAGGAAGCCCTTCATGTCGCAGGCGCCGCGGCCGAAGGCCCGTCCGTCGCGGACCGTCAGATCGAACGGGTCGCTCGACCAATCCTGGCCATCGACGGGGACGACGTCGGTATGCCCCGAGAGCACATATCCGGGCTCGTCCCGGGGGCCGATCGTGGCGAGCATGTTCGCCTTCAGGCCGGTGTCGTCGTAGAAGCGCTCCGAGCCGATCCCGAACCGCGCGAGGTAGGACTCGATCCAGCCGATGCACTCGAGATTGGACCGGTGGCTGGTCGTGTCGAAGGCGACGAGGGACCGGAGCAGGTCGAGGGTCGTGGCGTCGACCGTCTCCGGAGGCCTCGCGAACGTTCCGGTGCCAGACGCACTCACCACCATCTCGCAACACGCTCCGAGCTGCGCTGCCGACAGGGCGACGCCGGTCGGACAGTGCGGCGGCAGACTTCCCGAGGCAAGCTGCTTCCCGAGGCGAGCGCAAACGCGGTAATCAGGGCGAACCGGCCGGCCATGGTCCGGGTGGAGGACGGGATGAAGACGCGCGCGGCCGTGGCCTGGGCGGCCGGAAAGCCTCTCACGGTCGAGACCATCGAGATCGGCGGTCCGAGGCAAGGCGAGGTCCTCGTCGAGATCATGGCGACCGGTGTCTGCCACACCGACGCCTATACGCTCTCGGGCGCCGATCCGGAGGGGTTGTTCCCGGCGATCCTCGGCCACGAGGGCGCGGGGATCGTGCGCGAACTCGGCGCCGGCGTGACGTCTCTCGCGGTCGGCGATCACGTCATCCCGCTCTACACGCCCGAGTGTCGGCAGTGCAAAACCTGCCTCTCGCAGCGCTCCAACCTGTGCACCGCGATCCGCGCCACGCAGGGCAAGGGCGTGATGCCCGACGGCACG
>CAZVMY010000150.1:0-6924 GCA_964628955.1 uncultured Methylocystis sp. | reverse complement strand
TCGGCATAGGCGCGGCATTCGCGCCGGAAGACGTCGACCGGCACGGAATCCTTGTTCTGGCCTCTGGCGCGGTACTCCTCCTCGACCTTCCATTCGATCGGCAGGCCGTGGCAGTCCCAGCCGGGCACGTAGTTGCTGTCGAAGCCGAGCATCTGCTGCGAGCGCGTGACGAGATCCTTGAGGATCTTGTTCAGCGCGTGGCCGATGTGGATGTTGCCGTTGGCGTAAGGCGGGCCGTCGTGCAGGACGAACTTCGGCCGCCCGGCCGACGTTTCCCGCAGCCGGCGATAGAGGCCCATGTCCTCCCAGCGCGCGAGCAGCTTCGGCTCCTTCTCGGGAAGGCCGGCGCGCATGGGAAAGTCGGTCTTCGGCAGATAGAGGGTCTTCGAGTAGTCGGGCCTGTCGGCCGCCGCAGGCGCGGGCGCCGTCTGGAGATCGGTCATGAAACTCTCGTCGGTCGGTGGGCTGTGAGCGGCAGCGCTCGGGCGAACGGCGAACCCCGATCCGTCCGCGAGCCTCTGCTCAGCGGCGGACCGGGCGGGTAATTCGCAGGCTGGCTGCCGGGCCGATCGTCATCCTTGCCTTGTATCAACCCGCGCCCGCGCGATAAAGCCCTTCCCGCGACGGGAGAACGGCATGGTCAAGGCGAAACGCACGGCGAAGGACGCTCTGGCCCATGCGCGGGCGCTGCTCGAGCGCTCGCCGCTGGTCGACGGGCACAACGACCTGCCGTTCGTGATGCACGTCGACCGCGACGCGAAGGGCGACGTCGCCGCCTCCGATCTCGCGCGCGTCCACCAGAAGGGCGACACGGACATCCCGCGGCTGCGGGAAGGGCAGGTCGCCGCACAGTTCTGGGCGTCGTTCATCCCGACCAACAGCCGGCACCCGGGCCGCCGCGTGCTGGAACTGATCGACATCGTGCATCGCATGAACGCGCTCCACCCCGACGTCTTCCTGCCGGCGACGAAGGCGCGCGACATCCTCAAGGCGAAGCGGCTCGGCAAGATCGCCTCCTTCCTGACGGTGGAGGGCGGCGTGGGGCTCGAGAACGCGCTGTCGCCGCTGCGCATCTGGCACGCGGCCGGGGCGCGGCTGATGACGCTCTGCCACAACGAGACGCTCGACTGGGTCGACAGCGCCACGGACCGGGCGCGCCACGGCGGGCTCACCGCCTTCGGCCGGCAGGTGGTGCTGGAGCTGAACCGGCTCGGCATGATCGTGGATTGCGCCCATGTCTCGCATGACGTGATGCGGCAGGTGCTCGACGTGAGCCGGGCGCCGGTGATCTTCTCGCATTCCAACGCCTATGCGCTCTGCGATCATCCGCGCAACGTGCCGGACGACGTGCTGGCGCGCGTGCCGGCCAACGGCGGGCTGGTGATGGTGACCTTCGTGCCGGATTTCATCAGCCAGCGCTCGCGCGACTGGATGCGGCCGTTCAAGGACGATTTCGGCAAGACCCGAGCCGGGATCGATATGGACGCGGCGGTGCCCGATCACGAGCGTCAGGTCGGCAATCGGCCGCGCGCCACGCTCGGCGAACTGTGCGACCATATCGAGTATCTGGCGCATACCGTCGGCGTGGACCATCTCGGCATTGGCTCGGACTTCTTCGGCGGGCCGACGCCCGACGGCCTGGAGAGCGTCGCGCGTTTCCCGCACCTTCTGGCCGAGCTGATCCGGCGCGGCTGGAGCGATGCCGCGGTCACCGCGCTGGCCGGCCGCAACTTCATCCGGGTCTTCGGCCAGATCGAGCGGATCGGCGAGGACCTGCGCAAGGTCGAACTGCCGCGCATCGGCCGGATCGAGGATTACGACACGGCCGCCTGAACCGACAGAACGCCGCGCGCGCGGCGGCTGTCGTCGTCCATCTGGCGGATGAGCGCGTCGAGGCTGTCGAACTTCTCCTCGCCGCGGAGATAGGCGACGAACGCGATCTCGATCGTCTGTCCGTAGAGGTCGCCCGAGAAGTCGAAGACGAAGGTTTCGAGCAGCGGCGCACCGTCGTCGAAGGTCGGCCGCCGGCCGAAGCTCGCGACGGCCGGATGCTCGGTGCCGTCGATCCGGGCCCGGACGGCATAGATGCCGTGCGCCAGCCGGCAGCTTTCGTCGAGCCGCATGTTCGCGGTCGGGTAGCCGAGCTGCCGTCCGCGCTTCTCGCCATGGATGACCGGACCGCGGACGAACCAGTCGTGGCCGAGCAGCAGGCGCGCCGTCGTGACGTCGCCGCGCTGCAAGGCGCGCCGCACCGCGCTCGACGACACGATCTCGTCGCCCAGCGCGAAGGGCGGGACGAGCGAGACGGAGAAGCCGCGTTCGGCCCCTGCGGCAGCGAGAAAATCCGGAGTGCCCGTCCGTCCGCGGCCGAAATGGAAGTCGTGGCCCGCGACCACGCCACGGACGCCGAGACGGCCGAGGAGCAGATCATCCACGAACGATTCGGCGCTCGTTTCCGCGAGGGCCCGATCGAACGGCAGCACGACCACTCCGTCCATGCCGGCTCTCTCCATGAGCACGGCCTTCGTTTCCGGGGAGGTCAGGCGGAACAGCGGCTCCTGCGGCCGGAAATAGCTTCTGGGATGCGGCTCGAAGGTCAGCGCCAGTGCCGGACGGCCGAGCCGCGCGGCGAGCGACCGCGCGCGGTCCAGCACGGCCGCATGGCCGCGATGGACGCCATCGAAGTTGCCGATCGCCACGACGGGCTGTCCGGAACTTGCCGGCAGCCTTGCGGGATCGTCGAACAGGCGGAACTTCGAAGGGTCTGACATGGCGGGGTTCGACGGTTCGGGACGGGCGACTGATGGCATCGGCATCCGGTCGCCGCAAGCTGGGCCGCGACCGCGGACCCCTGACGCCGGCCGCAATTTGCGGCCGCGCCAACGGCCGGATCACAGGCGTTAACGCAATCGCAAGCGATCGACCGTATTCATGAGATCGCGTCGTTTCCAGCCCAGCGCGGTAACGAAGGATTAAGCGTCTGGCGGATCCGCATCCGCCGAACGGAGTGAGGCGATGGCTCTTGACATGTCGATGCCGATCCTGGTCGTGGATGATTATCAGACCATGGTCCGGATCATCCGGAACCTGCTGAAGCAGCTCGGTTTCGATGACGTCGACGAGGCGTCCGACGGAACGAGCGCGCTCGCCAAGCTGAAGCAGAAGCGCTACGGACTCGTGATCTCGGACTGGAACATGCAGCCGATGACCGGCTACGACCTGCTGCGCCACGTCCGGTCGGACGAGACGCTGCGGCCGACGCCCTTCATCATGGTCACCGCGGAATCCAAGACCGAGAACGTGATCGCGGCCAAGAAGGCCGGCGTGAACAACTACATCGTGAAGCCATTCAACGCCCAGACGCTGAAGACCAAGATCGAAGCCGTCTGCGGCGGCTGACCGCCGCGCCTGGACCACTCACCAGCTCAGCCACGGCATGATCGCGGCAGGCCGCGCCTGCTGCGCCGCGAGAAACGTGGCCAGGCGCGCCTCGTCGATCGCGCCGGCGGCGTCGTTGAGGTCCTTGCCGTGGATGCCGGCCGTTACGAAAAGCCCGTCGATCCCGAACCGGGCGGCGCCCGCGAGATCGGTGCGCGCCGCGTCGCCGATCCCGATCACGCGCCCGATCGGCACGGTCTCGCCGCGGATTGTCTCCGCCCGTGCGAGCGCGATGTCGTAGATCGGCCGGTGCGGCTTCCCGGCGTAGATCGTTCGGCCGCCCATCTGCCCGTAGAGATCAGCGATCGCCCCGGCGCAGGGCAGCAGCCGATGGCCGCGCTCGACCACCAGATCGGGATTGGCGCAGATCAGCAGGAGGTCGCGCGCCAGCGCCCGCTCCAGCAAGGGCTGGTATGTTTCGGCCGTCTCGGTCTCGTCGTCGATCAATCCGGTGCAGACGATGAAGGCTGCGTCGTCGAGCGTGACACGCTCGATCGCGAGCCCCTCGAACAGCGACAGGTCGCGGTCCGGACCGATGTGATGGAGGTTGGGCGCGCCCTGCTCGGCGATCAGCGTGCGTGTGACGTCGCCGGACGAGACGATGGCGTCGTAGATGCTGCGCGGTCCGCCGAGCTGCTCGATATGGGTGGCGATGACGGCCGCCGGACGCGGCGCGTTGGTGATCAGCACGACGGTGCCGCCTGCCTCCCGGAAGCGCGTCAGCGCGTCGCAGGCGGGTGCGGAGGCGCGCAAGCCGTTGTGGACGACGCCCCAGACGTCGCACAGCGCCACGTCATAGTGCTTCGCGATCGTGCTGAAGCCCGTGACGATCGGCAGCGCCGTGGCATCGGTCGACGACATGGGACATTCCTCGGGGCATGGCGAGGCCGCAGTCCGACCACGCCGACGCCGGTCGCGTCAAGCTGGCCTGGGCGACATGCCGGCAGCGACCTCAGGCGTTCGCGCGCCGCAGCAGGCTGCGGTAGGGCACGCGGTCCGCGGCCGCCGGAAGCGGGATCGGCGCCGCCGGAAGGGCTTCGGGTTTCGGCGCGGCCGGGACGGGTTCGGCCGGCCTCACTTCCTGCGGTTGCAGGATTTCCGGTCTGACCGGACGCGGCTGTCCGAACAGCGCGCCTCTCGCGAACGGCACCTCGAGATCGAGCAGGTCGACGACGGCCTGCTCGGTGTCGACCTCATCGGCGATCAGCTCGATGCCCGCCCGGTTCAGCAGCTTGGCGAAATCGACCATATGGATGTCGCCGACGATGCCCGCGCCCTCCAGCGCGGAGATCAGTCGCATGGCTTCCACCCGCAGCACGCCGATACCCTGCCGTTCGAGCGTCGTGGGATCGAGCCGCAGATCCTCGAGCGCGGTCAGCGCCAGCCGGGTACCGAGTTGCGGCAACAGCGCGACGCGCTCGGCGTCGGCCATGTCGAGGGCGCGCAGCCGCGGTTGCTCGATCGCCAGCGTCAGCTTTTCGGCGAGGCCGCCACTGTCGAGGTTGAAGCTGCGGATCAGGTCGGCAAAATCCGGATCCGCCGCGGTGGCGGCCGCGACGGGACAGAACAGGTCGACGTTGCGGCCGCGCGACCGGAGCACGCGCAGGATCTGCATCGCCCGGTGCACCAGTCGGAAATCGTGGTCGCGTTCCGCCTCGACGGCGCGGGCGAGCCGCCGGATGTCGATCGGCGCGGCGCTGAGTTCGTCGTCGCGCAGCCGGAGCGTCACCTCGTAGCCGCGCGTCTTGCGCTGCGGCAGCGTGACGATCGGCTGGAGGCAGACCTCGAGCCGCTCGCTCGCGAGCGCATCGGCCACGACGCGCGCCATCTCCTCGTTCGAGACCATCGGCCGCTGCGCGGGCGTGAACATCTCGCGCTCGGTGGCGCTGATCTCCGGCTCGGGAGCGCGCGCGGTCTCGATCGCGGTGACGATGGAGAGAGGCCCGTCGGCGTCCGTGGCCTGTTCCCCGGCCAGCGTCTCGGCCATCTCGACTGCCTCCTGCGCCGCGGCGAGCCGCGAGGGAAGCTGTGCCTCTGCGGTGCTCCTGAGCGTCGTCTCGAGCTCGGCGAGCCGCCCGTCGTGCTGGCCGACCGAAACGGCCACGTCGCGCACGAGGGAGCCCAGCACCTCGATGTCGGCGGCGGCCGCGCGCCAGACCATCGCGGGCGATTCGATCGCATGGCGCCCGGTATCGGTCACGAGCGCCTCCAGCCGGGTCAGCCGCTCGGTGAGATCCTTCAGGTCGGCCGGAGCGGCGGCGACCGGCGCCGATACCAGCAGCGTCAGGAAGAAGACCGCGAGCGCGCCACCGGCGCCGACGCCCGCCGAAGCCAGGGGCGTGAGTTCGGCCAGTACGAAGGCGCCGGCAGCGAGCGCCCCCCCCGGGAGGAGGGCAAGCGCTGCGAGCAGCCAGACTGGGACGCGCCGCATGTGCTCGACTCCGACGACGATTGCGACTTCACGATTCGCTTCCGTTACACGATAGTAGAACGGGTTACGCCAGACGAGAGTGCACACCGCGCGTTTTCCCGTGGGAACTGATGCCAAGATTCATCAATCCGAAGCGGATCGCACGACCGGCCTCGCGCTACAGCCACGGTGTCGTGCATTCCGCGCGCGCCCGGCGGCTGGTCGTCTCCGGCCAGGTCGGCATCGGCATCGACGGCCAGGTCGCCGAGGGGCTCGAGGCGCAACTCGATCTCGCCTTCGACAACGTCTTCGCCGTGGCGGCCGAGGCCGGCATGGGCGTGACGGACATCATCCGAATCACGGTCTACGTCACGGTGCCGCACGCGGTGGTGCCGTACCGCCGGGTGCGCGACCTGAAGTTCGGCGGCCACGCGCCGGCCTCGACCTTCCTTCAGGTCGCCGGCCTCGCCTCGCCGGACTTCCTTTGCGAGATCGAGGCCGAAGCCGTGTCGGAAGACCCCGACGCGCTGTTCGACGATTACCCCGACATCGCCATCGCCCGCACCAGCGCGATGCCCCGCTGACCCTCCCGTCGCTCCGGGGCCCGCAGCGCGGGAGCCCGGAACCCCTGGCCACGTTCGTCGGGATACCGCCGCCGTGGCGATCCACCTTCTGAGCCCTGCGTTCATGGGTTCCGGGCCCGGCTCTGCCGTCCCGGAATGACGGGGCGCGTGCTTGCCGGAGGGGATACCCCCGCCTAAACAGGCGAAAACCTCCGGAAAGACCCGATGACCCCACGCAAGCTCACCCAGCCGCGCCTGCCGCGCGGCTTCGCCGACCGCCAGCCGGCCGAACTCGCCGCGACCCGGCGCATGATCGAGACGATCCGCGCGGTCTACGAGCGCTACGGCTTCGAGGAGGTCGAGACGCCGCTCTTCGAATACACCGAGGCGCTCGGCAAGTTCCTGCCCGACCAGGACCGGCCGAACGCCGGCGTGTTCTCGCTGCAGGACGACGACGCGCAGTGGATGAGCCTGCGCTACGACCTCACGGCGCCGCTCGCACGCTATGTCGCG
>CAZVMY010000149.1:0-6938 GCA_964628955.1 uncultured Methylocystis sp. | reverse complement strand
GCGAGAACGCGAGCAGCTGCCGGACGAGCGCCGCGGCGCGGTTCGCATTCTGCTTGATCTGCCTGATGTCCTGGAAGGACGGGTCGGTCGGCCGATGCGAGGCCAGCAGCAGGTCGGAATAGCCGATGATGGCGGTGAGCACGTTGTTGAAGTCGTGCGCGACGCCGCCCGCGAGCGGGCCGACGGCCTGCATCTTCTGTGACTGCGCGAACTGCTCCTGAAGCGCCCGCTGCTCGGTCGTATCGAGCAGGTAGACGATCGCGGCCTCGCCGTCGTGCGGGTTGTCGACGGGAGCGACGAAGGCGCGGGCCGAGCGCGGCCGGGCGCCTTCCAGCGTCAGGTCCACCGGAGCGCCGTCGCCATGCCCCCTGGCGGCAGCGACGAGCACGGCGCGCAGGGCGTCGCGGTCCTTCGCCGCGATGCTGGAGACGAGACGGCGCGAGGCGGCCTCCTCCGGCGCGGCCGTTTCCGCGAACAGCCGCGCGAAGGTCGCATTCGTGGTGACGATCCGCCCTTCGGCATCGACCGTGGCGATGGCGAGCGGCGTGTTGTGGAAGAACCGCGCGAAGCGGACCTCGGCGGCCCGCAGCACCTCCGACGCGTCCTCCCCCTGCGAGCGGTTGAGCACGAGCGTGCGCGACGCGCCGGGCACGCCGTCCTGACCGTAGCTCACGCGGTGGAACAGCCGCGCCGGCAATGGCTGGCCGTTCCGGCGCTTGAGGTCGAGATCAAGGATCTCGGTCTTCACCTGGCCGGCGACTCCGGCCACCGCGTCGATCAGGGCCGCGCCGTTGCCCGAGAGGACGTCCTTCAGCGTCAGGCCCCCGGAGCCGACCTGCGCGATGTCGTGGTCGAGCCAGTCGGCGAGCGTCGCGTTCATGTAGACGATCTGCCCGCCCGGATCGGAGGAGAAGAAGCCCGCCGGCGCGTGATCGAGATAGTCGATCGCGTTCTGGAGCTCCTGGAATACGTTCTCCTGCCGCTCGCGCTCCCTCGTCACGTCCGCGACGCTCCACAGGACTTCCCGGCGACCGGGCCGGTCCACGGGGCGGACGCGGATCCGGTACCACGCGGCGTCGCCCTTGCCCTCGAGCGGCGGCGACAGTCGGATCTCCTCGGTCGCGGACTTGCGCTCGCGCGCGGCCTGCGCCAGCCGGTAGATGGCTTCCGACACGTCCGAGGCACCGGTGAACAGGCGCTCGACGGTGCGGACCGCGGCCGCATCGCTGACTCCCGCGAGCCGGAGATAGGCCTCGTTGGCATAGACCACCCGCCCGTCCTGGCTGGTCACGAGCAGGCCCTCGCTGGCGTCGGCGGCGATGAGCCTGGTGAGGTCGTCGCGCGTCCCGCGCCCGGCGATGCGCAGGCCGCCGACGGCGTAGGCGAACAGGGCGAGGATGCCGATCGCCGAGAAGGCCGCGAGGAACCAGAGCACGAAGCGCTGGCTCGTCTCCTCGTCGAGATAGAGCGAGGCCACGAGCGCGCCGACGATCACGGCGGTCAGCAGGATGACGAGCAGCGCGCTGCCGTGCCGCTCGCTGCGGTCGATCCCGGCCGTCCTCAGCGTGTCACGGGTCACGATTGCCATCCCGCCTGCTCGCGCCGCTCCTGATCCGTCCTAGCGCCGAACGCCCGATCGCGGAATGCCCCGGTTTCCGAAAGCCGCGGCCGCAGGAGGTCCGTCGTCAACCATTTACCCTGCGACGGAGACGCAGCACGTATCCGATGACTTCCGCAACCGCCTTGTAGTGCTCGGTCGGGATTTCCCCATCGAGTTCCACGGTCGCATGTAACGCACGCGCCAGCGGCGGGTTCTCGATGACCGGGATCTCGTGCGCGAGCGCGACCTCCTTGATCTTGAGCGCGAGCTGGTCGACGCCCTTGGCGACGCAGACGGGCGCCTGCATGCCCGTCTCGTATTGCAGCGCCACGGCGTAGTGGGTCGGGTTCATGATCACGACGGACGCCTGCGGCACCTTGTTCATCATGCGCTTGCGCGCGGCCTCGATCCGCAGCCGCTTGATCTTGGCCTTGATCTCGGGATTGCCCTCGGTTTCCTTGTACTCGTCCTTGACGTCCTTGCGCGTCATCCGCTGCCGCTTCGTCCAGGTGAAGCGCTGGTAGACGTAATCGCCGACGGCGACGAAGAAATAGATCGCCAGCACCCAGCCCAGCAGCTTGAGCACCAGCGTCAGCGACACCGACATGACGGCACTCGGATCGAGGTCGGCGAAGCTCTCGAACCGGCCGCGCTCCGGCCAGAGCGCAACCGCCATGACGGCGCCGACGATAACAATCTTGGCCAGTCCCTTGATGAATTGCGCAACCGCCTCGCGGCCGAACATGCGCTTCAGACCGGCGAGCGGCGAGATGCGGCTGAGCTGCGGCATCATGTGCTCGGTCGTGAACAGCAGCGGATGCTGCACCATGTTTGCCGCGATGCTGGCCACGATGGCGAAGACGAGGGGAATGGCCAGCGCGCCGAGCGCGGCCATGCCGGCATACTGGAACATGGCGGTCAGACCGCGTGCATCGACGGAGATCAGATGCGACTTCTCTAGGAGGTTGCGCATGGCCAGCGCGAGATCACGCGAGCCGGTCGCGCCGTACACGGCGAGCGCCAGCGTCAGCGCGCCCAGCATG
The DNA here is from genome assembly GCA_964628955.1 of uncultured Methylocystis sp. Classification (GTDB taxonomy): domain Bacteria; phylum Pseudomonadota; class Alphaproteobacteria; order Rhizobiales; family Beijerinckiaceae; genus CAZVMY01. The sequence goes on along the minus strand of CAZVMY010000149.1, from coordinate 4,295 downwards.
AACCACGAGTTGACCTCGATCGATTTCGGGACGTCGCCGCGCTCGATCGCCTGTCGTATGCGTCGTTCGCTCGGGTCTTCGGTCTTGTCTTCCTCGTCCTGGCCGTCCTGCGCCATCGCCCTAGCTCGCGATGAACTGCAGGAGCACGGCGCGGAGATAGGTGATGAAGACCCCCATCATCAGCGCGATTGTGGCCACGAGGATAAGCGTGCCGACCATGATCGTGGCCGGCAGCGCCATGAAGAAGATCTGCAACTGCGGCATCAGGCGCGACAGCACGCCGAGCCCGAGGTTGAAGACGATGCCGAAGATGAGGAACGGCGTCGCCATCTTGATGCCGACCGTGAAGGCACCGGCGGCCGTCATCAGCGCAAGCTGCGCGGCATCGCCCGGCGCAGGCAGGACGCCCGGCCGGAACAGCGTGTAGCTGTCGGCTATCGCCCGGATCGACAGGTGATGCAGGTCGAGCGCGAAGATCATGGCGAGCGCCAGCATCATCAGGAACGCGCTCATGGAGGTGTCCTGCTGGCCCGTGATCGGATCGAGGATCGCCGAGTATGACAGCCCGATCTGCTGCGAGACGAGCGTTCCGGCAGTCTGCATGGCCGAGAGCGTGAGGCGCGTCGCCGTTCCGATCACGAGTCCGATCGCGAGCTCTATCAGGACGATCCCGATCAGCTGGTCGATCGCGCCGAGGTTGATCGAGACCACGGGCCGGACCACCGGCATGAACATCAGCGTCATCACGAAGGCGATGGCGAGCCGGATGCGCGCAGGGATGACCTGCTCGCCCAGCCCCGGCAGGAGCATCGCCAGCGTGCCCAGCCGCGCGAAGATGACGACGAAGAGGGCGGCGAATTCCGGCAGCAGGCGAAGGGTCACGGGCGCGAGGGCTCCCCGGCGAATCGATCTTCGAGTCTAGCCGGGTTTCTAGCCGCCGGTCGCGATGCGTTCGGCGATCCGCGACATGTAGGACGCGAGCGCGTCGCTCATGAACGGCATGAGGAAAAGCAGGCCGAGGAAGATCGAGACGATCTTCGGGACGTAGATCAGCGTCTGTTCCTGGATCTGCGTCAGCGCCTGGAACAGCGAGATGACGAAGCCGACCAGCAGCCCGATCAGCATCACCGGGAGGCCGACCTTGAAGAAGGTCAGGATGCCGTCTCGGGCGACTTCGAGGATTTCGAGACCGTTCATCGGCAGGGTTGTCCTTCTGGAGCGATGGGGTGCCGCGGCGCGCGCGGCGACGGCGGGCCGACCTCAGATCGGCATCCGCATGATTTCCTCGTAGGCGGCGATCACGCGGTCGCGGACCGAGACGAGCGTTTCGAGGGCCGCTTCGCTCTCGGCGACGGCGGTGACGACGTCGACCAGATCGTTCTTGCCGGCGGCGGCCTGGAGCACGACCTGATCGGCGGCGCGTCCCGTCTGCTGCACGTTGCCGATCGCGCCCTGGAGCAGGGTCTGGAAACCATCGCCCTGCGTCCCGAGCGACTCGGGTTTCATGAGAGGCGAGTGGGTTCCGTTGCCGAGCCGCTGTCCGGCGGCATAGGCGGCGGCGGCCGAGAGGGTCGATGCGGTCATGATGGTCGTCCTTCGGATTTCAGGCGCGCAGGATGTCCAGCGTTCGCTGGAGCATGCGCCGGGTTGCGGTGATGACGTTCAGGTTGGCCTCGTAGGAACGCTGGGCTTCGCGCAGGTCGATCGTCTCGACGATCGTGTTGACGTTGGGCGTCCGCACGAACCCGTTCGCATCCGCGGACGGATGGCCGGGATCGAGCCGGGTCTGGAATGCCGTCTGGTCCCGCCGGACCCGGCCGAGCTGCACCACTTCGGCCGCGAGTTCGCGGTCGAAGCGCCGCTCGAAGGTGGCGATCTTCCGGCGGTAGGGATCGGCGCCCGGACGGTTGGGGACCGAGTCGGCGTTGGCGATGTTCTCGGAGATGACGCGCATGCGTCCGTTCTGGACACGCAGGCCGGAGGTGGCGACGGAGAGCGACTTCAGAAAATCCATGACGTTCTCCCGTGTCAGGCGCGCCGCCCGAGGGCGGTCTTCAGATAGCCGAGGCTCTTGCTGTAGAGCGTGGCTGCGAGCTGGTATTGACTCTGGTTGTCGGCGACCTTGAGCATTTCGTCCTCGAGGCTGACCGCGTTGCCGGACGGCCGGGTCTCGAAGTCCTTCACGCGCTTTGAGTCGAACGTCCTGCCGTCGCCGGCGCCGTTCAGGTGCATCACGTTCGTGCGCACCGGCGCCATGGTGCCGGTGAGCTGCGGCACGGTGAGCGCGAAATCCTTGAGGTCGCGCGGCCGGAACTTCGGCGTGTCGGCGTTCGCGACGTTCTCGGCGAGCACCTTCTGCCGCGTCTGGTGCCAGTGCATCCGCGACTTCAGCACCGAGAAGATCGAACCGTCGCCGTTCACCACGCTCTCCTGCCATCTTCTTCCGGTCCGCACGCGATTCCGCAGCCGGGACGATGGGCAAGTTTTGCCGCGCTTATGGTTAAGGTCGGGTTAATGACGCGTCCTTTTTCGGCACAGCGTCAGCTGTGTATGTCGACCGCGGTCTGGAGCCTCGCCACGGGCGTTGTGCTACGGATGTGACAGAATCGGGTGCCGGAGCGGGCCGGTATCGGGAGTAAGCCTCTGATGCAGACCCTCGTGAGCTTTCTCGGTGAGACGGGCGCCAGGTATGCGGTCTGGGCCGCGACCCTGCTCGTCCTGCTGATCGCCATCGTGATCTTCCTCTGGCTGCTGCGCCGCATGATCGGTCCCGGACTGAACCTCGGCGACCGGGCGGACCGGCGTGGCCGCCCGCCGCGGCTCGGCGTGACCGAGTTCTTCTCCCTCGACCGGCAGGGGCGGCGCCTGGTGATCGTGCGGCGCGACAACGTCGAGCACCTGATGATGATCGGCGGACCGAACGACGTGGTGATCGAGACCAACATCGTCCGGGCGGAGCGGGCGCAGCGTCCGCGCCTCGACACGGCCGATCTCGCTGAGGCGACCGAAGTTGGCACGCCGGCCGTCCCGCCGCGCGCCCTCACTGCCGTGCGGGCAGGACCCGAAGTTCTGCCTGTTCCACCGCCGCCCGTCGCGGTACCCGCCGCAGCTCCCGCGCGAGCGGGCGGAACGCCGGAGTTTGCGGAGCTGTTCCGCGAGGCCGAGCGCGCACCCGCCCCGCCGATCCAGGTCCAGCCGATCCAGGTCCAGCCGATCCAGGTCCAGCCGATCCACGCTCAATCTGCCCCGGCTCAGCCGATCCCCGTTCAGCCGGCACCGGTGGTCGCGCGCGCCTCTACGCCGGCCGGTACGCCGGCTGCGGCGCCGCCGAAAGCACCTGATGCCGGGCCGCAGACCTCGAAACGCGAGCCCATCGAACCGGAGCCCGTAAGGCAAGAATCCGCGAGGCAAGAGCAGGCGAGGCAAGAGCCCGCGAGGCAAGAGCCCGCAAAGCCGGAGCCGGCGCGACCACCGGCGGTGGCAGAGCCCAGCCCGAATTCCGCCGCCCTCGACGAGATGGCGCAGCGCCTGGAGCAGGTGCTGCGCAAGCCCGTGACCGCCGCGCCGCCCGCGCCCGCCGTTCAGCCCCCGGCAGCGGTTGCGTACGCGCCGCCGGTCGCGGCCGCCCGTCCGGCACCGCCGGAGCCTCCCGTTCCGGTCCCCGTTGCTCCAGCGCCGATACCTCAGGCTCCCGCCGTTCAGCCCGCGGCCCCCCGGCCCCAGGCGCCGCCGCCCAAGCCGGTCATGGCCACGGCGACCGTGAACGGCGTCCAGCTGTCGCCGGCCGGCGTGCTGCCTCCCAAACAGCCACCGGCGCAGGTTCCTGCCGCGCCGAAGATGCCGCCACCCCCGGACGTCACGGCACCCACGCCCGCGCCGCCGCCTCCCCCGCCCCCGAAAGCCGCGGCGGAGCGGCAGGCAACGCCTCCGCCGCCGCCACCTACCGTCCCCGTCGCGCCGGCGCAGGCCAGTACTCCTTCGGCTGCGCCCGCAGCATCTGCGGCCGCTCCCGCACCCAAACCGCCGCCGCGCAACCCGTTCGACTCCCTGGAAGAAGAGATGGCGAAGCTGCTCGGCCGCGCGCCCGGAGACAAGACGTGACCCCACCAGCCGCGCGCCGCCGCACGACGATCCGGACGGCGGCCCGGCTCGCGCTGCTGTCGCCACTGCTCCTCGCGTCCGGCGGAGCGACGGCGCAGGATTTCGGCATCACCTTCGGTCAGGGAACCGGCCTGACCGAACGCGCGCTGCAGCTCGTCCTGCTTCTGACGGTCCTGTCGCTCGCGCCGTCGATC
>CAZVMY010000148.1:0-6944 GCA_964628955.1 uncultured Methylocystis sp. | reverse complement strand
ACGCGCACGCGGCGGCAGCAGCCTGAGGATCGACAAAGCCGTCACGCTCTTGCCCGATCCCGATTCACCGACCACACATAACAGTTCGCCCCGCTCCAGCGTCAGATCGACGCCGTCGACCACGGGAGGCCCATGGCCGAAGCCGATCCTGAGGTTTGTGATGTCGAGGAGCGGCACGGTGGCGGCGATCTCCTGCGCCTGCTTGAACGGACAGGAGCGTCACCATTGACATGAAGCCTGCCCGCAACGGAATATCAACTGAATTGAACCGGTTCAACCGTCAGAAAGCACGATGTTTCGGATCGCCGTGATGCGTCTGGCAGGCCTGGTCCCCATTCTGCTGGGAACCTCGCTCGTCGCCTTTCTTCTGATCCGGCTCGTGCCCGGCGACCCGGCGCTCGCCATTCTCGGCCTCGAGGCCGACGAGCAGGCCATCAAGGCGATGCGGCTCAGGCTCGCCCTCGACGAGCCCCTGCCGGTCCAGTACGCGACATGGATCGGGCGGATCCTGATCGGCGACTTCGGGCGCTCGATCCAGGGCGGCCGCGAGGTTCTGCCTCTGCTCCTGAACGCGCTCGGACCGACCGCCCTGCTCTCTGCCGCCGCGCTGGCGATCTCGCTGCTGGTCTCCATCCCTGCCGGCATCGTCGCGGCCACGCGGCGCAACAGCGGCGCGGATTACGCAGCTTCGTTTGCGGCGCTCTGCGGCCTGTCGATGCCGAGTTTCTGGCTGGGCGTACTGCTGATCCTCGCGTTCTCGATCCACTGGCCGCTGTTTCCCTCGTCGGGCTACGTCTCGCCGCTGGTCGATCCGGTGGCGCATCTGCGGCATCTCGTGCTGCCTGCCCTGACGCTCGGCGCCGCGCTCTCGGCCGCGACGATGCGTATGACCCGCGCCGCGATGCTGGAGGTACTGCGCGCCGATTACGTGCGTACCGCCCGCGCCAAGGGGCTCCCGGCGCGCAAGGTGATCTGGGGCCACGCGCTCGGCAACGCGCGCATTCCGATCGTTACGCTGCTCGGCATCCAGATGGGTCAGTTGCTCGGCGGCGTGGTCATCACCGAGACGGTCTTCTCGTGGCCCGGCATCGGCAAGCTCACAGTCGACGCGATATTCGCGCGCGACTACCCGGTCGTTCAGGGCGCGGTGCTGCTGACCGCGACGCTGTTCGTCGTGATCAACCTCATCACGGACCTCATCTACACCGTCCTCGATCCCCGGGTGCGCTACGCATGAGCACGCCTCTGGACGCCGCGACCGTCACAGCCGTACCCTCAACCGGGCCCTATGCACTCGCGAACGATCGCGCGAGCGCGATCGGCCGGCTGATCGCCGCCGATCCGCGCGCCAGCTTCGGCGCTTTGCTCGTTGCGATCGCGGCGCTGGCGGCACTGCTCGCGCCGTGGCTCGCGCCCCACGATCCCGAGGCGCTCGATTTCACCTCCGTCCTCGCGCCACCATCGGCGGCGCACTGGTTCGGTACCGACGAGCTCGGCCGGGATGCCCTGTCGCGCATCCTCTACGGCGCGCGGGCGTCGCTGTTCGTGGGCTTCGTCAGCGTCGCGGGATCGCTGGTGGTCGGCACGCTCGCCGGGCTGACGGCGGGCTTCCTCGGCAGGACGGTCGACGCGCTCATCATGCGCGTCATGGACGTCATCTTCGCCTTTCCGAGCATTCTCCTGGCGCTCGCGATCACGGCCGCGCTCGGTCCGAGCCTCGGCAACGCCATCCTCGCCATCGCCGTGGTCAATCTCCCCATCTTCGCGCGGATCGCGCGGGCGCAGGCGCTCGTTTTGCGCGAGCTGGAATTCGTCGAGGCGAAACGCGCACTGGGTTTCGGCTCCCCGCACATCCTGTTCCGCACGATCCTGCCGAACGCGCTGCCGCCGGTGATCGTGCAGGGTTCGCTGCTGTTCGCGACGGCCATCATCACCGAATCCTATCTGTCGTTCCTGGGACTCGGCGTGCAGCCGCCGACGCCCACCTGGGGCAACATGCTGCGCAACGCCATCGGTTTCCTCGATCTCGCGCCGTGGCTCGCCTGGTTTCCCGGGCTCGCCATCTTCGTCACGGTGCTAGGCTTCAACGTGCTCGGTGACGGTCTGCGCGACCGGCTCGATCCTCATGAGCAAACCTCGTGAGCAACAAGGAGAAGACCACGATGACCACGCGGCGAACGTTCCTCACGTACTCGACGGCGGCCGGTGCCGTGCTGGCGATGCCGGGCTACGGGCTCCCGACGGCTCTCGCGCAGAGCCGCGCCCTGACCGTCGGACTGGTTTCCGACCCCGTCACCCTGGACCCGCACTTCATGGGCTCGTTCTTCGAGATCTCCGTCCAGTACAACATCTTCGAGCCGTTGCTTCATCTCACGCCCGATCTGAAGGTCGAGGCTGGTCTCGCCAGCGTCGCCACGCCCGACCCGCTGACCTACGTCTTCACGATCCGGCCGAACCTGACCTTCCACGACGGGACGCCGATCGACGCGGAGGCGGTCAAGGCCAATTTCGACCGTATGCTCGATCCGGCGGTCGGCTCCCCCCGGCGCAGCGATCTGGGTCCGGTCGATACCGTGACCGTGACCGCGCCGCTCGTCGTGACGGTCAGGATGAAATCCCCGTTCGCACCCTTCACGCAGGTGCTGACGAACCGGGGCGGCATGATGGTCTCGCCGGCGGCAGTGAAGGCGCTCGGACCAGATTTCGCGACGAAGGCCGTCGGCGCCGGCCCCTACCGGGTCGTTTCCTGGACCAAGAACGCCGAACTCGTGCTGGAGCGGTTCCCCGGCTACTGGCGGGGGCCTGCGGCGATCGAGCGCGTGGTTTTCCGGCCCATCCCCGACGAGACCGTCCGGCTCACGAACCTGCGCTCCGGGACCGTGCAACTCGTCGATGCCGTGCCGCCGCAGGCCGTGGCGCAGCTCCGGCGCGAAACGGCGGTCGTCGTCAAGCAGAGCGCCGGTCTCGGCTTCAACGCGTTCTCGTTCAACACGACCCGCGCGCCCTTCGACGACGCCCGGGTGCGCAAGGCCTTCGTCGCCGCGGTCAATCCAGAACTCGTACAGCGCGTGGTCTATTTCGGCACGGGCGACGTCGCCTACGGCGCGATCCCGCCCTCGATCGGCTGGGCTCACGACCCGGCGTTCAAGCCCGCCGGCGGCACGCCGGAGGCGGCGAAGAAGCTGCTTGCGGACGCCGGCAAGACGGCGCCCGTGGCGGTGACGATCACGGTGACCAACTCGCCGGTTCAGGTCCGCACCGCCGAGCTGTTGCAGTCCCAGGCCAATCAGGCCGGGTTCAAGGTCGAGGTGCGCCAGATCGATCCGACCAGCCTGATCACTGTGCTGCGGCAGAAGGATTTCGATCTGTGTATGTCGCCGTGGTCCGGGCGATCCGATCCAGACGGCAACATGTTCAACTACTTCACCAAGGGTGGTCCGAACAATTTCGCCGGGTACGACAGCGCCGCCGTGACCGACCTGCTGACGAAGGCACGGGGAGCCTCGGCGACTGAGCGGACCGGGCTCTACCGTGCCGCCGAACGCCAGATCGCGGAGGATGCGCCGATGCTGTTCCTCACGTTCCCGGCCACGCTCCAGACCTCGGCGGCGACGCTCGACTGGGTGCAGTACCCCGACGGCGCCTTCAAGCTGCAGTTCGCGAAGTTCCAGTAGGCCGCGGGACCGACGTCGTGGCCGCAAGTCGGGAGCATCGACGAGGGGGAGGACTCCGCATCCTCCTCGCCGGGGAGAGCTGGACCTCGACCGCGACTCACATCAAGGGCTTCGACCAGTTCGCCTCCGTGACGCATCACCGGGGCGCCGATGACTTCCTGAACGCGATCGCCGATCCCCGGCTCGCGCTCACATACATGCCGTGCCACGAAGCGGCGGAGCGCTTTCCGGATACCGCGGAAGCGCTCTCGGCGTTCGACGTCGTGATCCTGAGCGACATCGGCGCCAACACGCTTCTCCTGCCTCCGGACGTCTGGCTCCGGTCGCAGCGGGCACCCAACCGGCTCAAGGCGCTGCGAGACTACGTCGCGGCCGGCGGCGGGCTGATCATGGTCGGCGGCTACTACAGCTTCCAGGGCATCAACGGCGGCGCGCGCTATCGAAGCACCGCTGTAGCAGACGTGCTGCCGGTCACGATCCACCCGCATGACGATCGCCTCGAAATGCCCGAAGGCGTTCACCCCATCGTCGCCGGCTCGCCGGGCTTCGGCGGTGGTATCACGGCCGGCCTGGAGGGCGCCCTGCCCTACGTGCTCGGCTGCAACGAGGTCGTCGCCCGGCCCGACGCCTCGGTCCTGCTTCGGCTGCCCGACGGGGACGGCGGGCATCCTCTGCTCGTCGTCGGGCGACATGGCCAAGGCCGCACAGCCGCCTGGACGACCGACATCGGGCCGCACTGGCTCCCGTCGGCGTTCCTGGCCTGGCCGGGCTTCCGCCCGCTCTGGCACGATCTGCTCGACTGGTGCGCGGGAGCCGAATTATGACCGACGAGTTCCGCGGCTATCACGACATCGGCGGCCGGCCGGCCGGTCCGATCGTCAAGGACAGTTTTCCCTTCGAGGACTGGCAACGGCTCGGCGAGGCCATGCGGGTCGCGCTGGAACGGAAGGACGCGCTGATCTCGCTCGACGAACTCCGGCGCGGTTTCGAGACCTTCGGCGAGGAACTCTATTCGACGCTCGGCTTCTACGAACGCCGGGCCGAGTCCTTCGTCATGCTGCTGGAGGAGAAGGGCATCCTGCGCAGGGACGAGGCGGAGGCGCGGATGGACGCGTTGGCGCGCGAGGCCGGCCGCACGGTCGATCACGCCAGCCGGACCGTCTCGGAGGCCTGAGGGATGCCGCGTTTCCGGACCGGCGACGTCGTGGAGATCCGCGGTGCCACGGCGGCCGGGCACATCCGCACGCCGTGGTATGTCCGGCACAAGACCGGCACGGTCGAGCGCTGGTGTGGCGCCTATCTCAATCCGGAGGATCTGGCTTATGGCCGGCGGGACCGGCCGGCCGTCGATCTCTACCGCGTCACGCTGCGCCAGACGGACCTCTGGCCGGATTATCGGGGCAGCCCCTCCGATACGCTGGACATCGAAATCTACGATCACTGGCTCAGCCCCGCGCCGGATGCGAAAGGGCGTCCTCTGTGACCGGCCGTTTCGTCGCCCATCCCGCCGATGACCAGCCTGTCCGCGAGGGTCACGAGGGCGGCCGCTACTACGCGCTGATGACCGAGGCGCTGCGCGACCTTCTCATCGAGCGAGGCCTACTGACCGCATCCGAGATCGATGCCGCGATGGAGCGGCTCGACGCCCCACGTCCCGAATGGGGCGCCAGGGTGATCATCCGCGCGTGGCGCGATCCCGCCTACAAGGCGCGGCTCCTCGCCGACGGAAACACCGCCGCGGCGGAACTCGGCTTTGCGATCAAGGAAGCGCGGCTGATCGTGGTCGAGAACACGGCGCGGCTGCACAACCTGATCGTCTGCACGCTGTGTTCCTGCTATCCGCGCTCGCTACTTGGCCAGCCGCCCTGGTGGTACGTTTCGAAAGCCTACCGCGCACGCGCCGTCCGGGAGCCTCGCGCGGTGCTCGCCGAACTCGGACTGATGGTGCCGCCCGAGATCGAGGTCCGCGTTCACGACAGCAACGCGGACATGCGCTACCTCGTGCTGCCGCTGCCTCCCGCCGGCGCCAACGGCATGAGCGACGACGAACTCGCCGCGCATGTCACACGCGAAGCGATGATCGGCGCCGGCCCGCTGCAATGGCCGAAGCCGCGGCAAGGCGGCGGTTCGGTGGCAGGTGGTGGAGCAGGTCCGATCCCGACGAACACCTGAAGAGTCGTCCTGCGAGTTCGAGAACGAGCGCCGGGTGCTGCTCGATGCCTTGCGGCGCCACGGCTTTCGGCGCGGCCGCGCGGCAGACTTTCTCGGCCTGTCGCGCAAGACACCAAGATACTGCGGTACCGGCTGGACGGCTGAAGACGCGTTTGCGGCCGACGTCAATCTTCGGTTTGATCGGAGGATTGCGCGACGGCTCACTGCATCGAACCTGCAAGGGGCATCTGCCGGTTCAAGGCCGCATGTAACTTCTCGGCGGGGGCCACGTTGCCGATCGGCTTCCGCCCTCCGGGCGATCTCCTGTCGGCTAGAACCGGATCGGGAATGCGTTGGCTGGGGGACCTGGATTCGAACCAAGACTAACGGAGTCAGAGTCCGCTGTTCTACCGTTAAACTATCCCCCAGCGGGACAGCGGCACCGTTCGGTCACCGCGGCGTCACGGGACTATCGAAATCGTCCCTCAAACACAAGCCGGAATCCGGGACGGGATGCGGGACTGCGCGCGGACCGGTACCGGTCTGGCTTTGACCTTCACGCTGCCGCGATGAATAATGAGCGGGTACGCGTGCGGTCCGCGGGCATCGGCTCGATCGATCGCACGGACGAGGATCGGCCAGGATGAAACGGGTTCCTGCACTAATCGCGATCCTCCTGCTGGGAGCGATCGGCTGGAGCCTGACGTACGGCCGGAACGACCCGCACGTGGTCGAGGTTCTGGCGCGGACCGGTCTGACCGATCTGGCGCAGCAGGTCCGAAGTCATGTTCCCGCGCTTCCCGGTCTTCCACAAGATCGGCCGCGGGCAGGCGCCTCGCAGGCCGCCACCGCCCCGGCGCCGTCTGGTGACGGCCGGCGCCGCGGTGCGGGCGGTCCCGTATCCGTAGTCGTCGCGCCGGTCGAAACGAAGCCCGTACCGGTTCGCGTCGAGACGATCGGCACCGTCCAGCCGATCTCGACGGTGATCGTGCGGTCGCGCGTCGAGAGCCAGGTGATGGAGGTCCTGTTCGCCGACGGCGCACTGGTTCGGGCCGGCGACGTTCTCGTGAGGCTCGATTCCCGCAACATCGAGGCCCAGATCAAGGCGGCCGAGGCGGT
>CAZVMY010000147.1:0-7016 GCA_964628955.1 uncultured Methylocystis sp. | reverse complement strand
GAGAACATCGAAGACCTCGCCAAGCGTTTCGAAGAGCATTACTGAGCGCTGCCGCGCCGCATCGTCCGGCCGACACCGGGCCGATGTGCTGGACCACAGGAGACCGTCATGCGTCACGGCTATCGGGGCCGCCGTTTCAACCGCACCGTCGCGCATCGCCGCGCGATGTTCGCCAACCTGTCGCAGGCGCTCATCACCCATGAGCAGATCGTGACGACGCTGCCGAAGGCGAAGGACCTGCGTCCCGTCGTCGAGAAGCTGATCACGCTCGGCAAGCGCGGCGACCTGCACGCCCGGCGGCAGGCGATCGCCGAGATCCGCGACGTCGACGTCGTCAAGAAGCTCTTCGACGTCATCGGGCCGCGCTACAAGGGTCGCAGCGGCGGCTATCTGCGCATCATGAAGGCCGGCTTCCGCTTCGGCGACAACGCCGCCATGGCCGTCATCGAATTCGTCGAGCGTGACGTCGACGCCAGGGGCGCCGGCGATCGGGCCCGGCTCGCGGCGGAAGCAGAGGCCGCTCCGGCCGCGGCCTGACCCGGTTGCTCGACCCCGATGGATCATGGGCGGCTTCGGCCGCCCTTTTCTTTTTTCAGGCCGCGAGGATGACGCTGCTCCGGATGACGGGCGTCGGTTCGGGTTTCAGCACTGGCGGACGGCCCGCCGGATAGAGCGTCACCAACGACCAGTCGAACGGGATGTCGGGGACGTCCGGCAGCAGCGCGCGATCCGCCCGGATCGTGTCCAGCCAGACTGCCAGCGGTTCGCGCACGTGGCGGCAGGTCGCAATGGGCTGGCGCTCGCGCACCAGCCTGAGATCCACGAGTTCCAGCCCTGCGTGACGCGCGTCGTTAAGGATCGCCCGAAACCGCGAGCAGACGGCATCGGGCCGTCCTTCCAGGACCTGCGCGAACCAGTCCGGACCGAGGATGAACTCACCGGTGATCTGGAGCGCGGGATTGTCGCTCAAGGAGGCCTCGGCGATACTCGCCGCGATCGCGGACGATGGCCGGTCGCGCAGTTCGGGAGCCGTCCGGCTCGCGTAGATCAATCGCGTGAACATGCCGGATCGCCCATGGCTCCAGACCGGGCCTACAGTATCGCCAAGGAGGGTTTTACGACAGATGAACTCGAGCGCTGAAAGGTACCGGATCGCATTGTGGGCGATGTTCGCCGCTTGGGTTTCGTGTCTGGCCGGCGCGGCCATGGCGCAGGAGGCGGTAAGGCCCGACGCGCGCCGCGCGCCCTCCGGCCGGACGGAGATCACGCTGTCCTTCGCGCCCGTCGTCCGGCAGGTCGCACCGGCGGTCGTCAACGTCTATGGCGCGCGCCGGGTGCAGTCGCGGCAGCGCAATCCTTTCGCCGACGACCCGTTCTTCCGCGAGTTCTTCGGCGGAGGGCGCAACGAACGCGTGCAGCAATCGGTCGGCTCCGGCGTGATCGTCGGCGCCGACGGCACGATTCTGACCAATCATCACGTCGTCGAGGGAATGACCGAGCTGCGCGTCGCCTTGCCGGACAGGCGCGAGTTCGATGCGGAGATCGTGCTGCGCGATCCGCGAACCGATCTGGCCGTGCTCAAGGTCAAGGGTGGCGACGGCAAGTTTCCGGTCGTGGCGTTCGGCGATTCCGACCAGCTCGAGGTGGGCGACCTCGTTCTCGCCATCGGCAACCCGTTCGGCGTCGGCCAGACCGTGACGCAGGGCATCGTGTCCGCACTCGCCCGCACGCAGGTGGGCGTCACCGATTATCAGTTCTTCATCCAGACCGACGCCGCGATCAACCCGGGGAATTCCGGAGGAGCGCTCGTCGACATCAACGGTCGGCTGATCGGCATCAACACCGCCATCTTCTCGCGTTCGGGCGGCAGTCACGGGATCGGTTTTGCCATCCCGTCGTCCATGGCGCGGATCGTCGTCGAGAGCGCGCGGGGCGGCAGCGTGGTGGTGCGCCGGCCTTGGTTCGGAGCCCGGTTGCAGGCGGTCGGGGCGGACGTTGCCGAGAGCCTGGGGCTCGATCGGCCGACCGGTGCGCTGGTCGCGCATGTTCAGGAGAACGGCCCGGCGGCGGAGGCCGGTTTGCGGCGCGGCGACGTGATCGTCGCCGTCGACGGGCAAGAGGTCACCGATCCCGAGACCTTCGGCTACCGTTTCGCCACACGTGGCGTCAGCGGGCAGTCGACCGTCACGGTGCTGCGCGGCGGCAAACGGACGCTGCTGCCGATCAGGCTTGCGGTGGCCCCGGAGACGCGTCCGCGCGAGCCTATCAAGGTCCGGGGACGGTCGCCCTTCACCGGCGCGACGGTCATGAACCTTTCCCCGGCTGTCGCCGAGGAGCTGTCGATCGAGCTCGCGCTGGACGGCGTCGCGATCGGCGAGGTGGAGGAGGGATCGCCGGCCCAGCAGCTCGGGTTTCTCAAGGGCGACGTCATTCTCACCGTCAACGGCGAGCGCGTCGCCACCACGAAGGATCTCGACCGGCTCGCGGCTCGCGGCGCCTATGGCTGGCGCATCCGCCTCAACCGCGGCGGCCAGGAACTCAACACGGTCATCGGCGGGTGAGCGATCTCTTCGGCGCGGCCGGGCTGCCGGCCGACGTTCCGCGGCCGCTGGCCGACCGGATGCGCCCGGAGCGGCTGGACGACGTGGTCGGGCAGGAGCATCTGACGGGTCCAGGCGGCGCGCTCACCCGCCTGCTCGGCGCCGGCTCGCTCGGCTCGCTGATCTTCTGGGGCCCGCCCGGCACCGGCAAGACGACGGTCGCGCGGCTCCTCTCCGGTGAGACGAGCCTGCGTTTCGAGCAGATCAGCGCCATCTTCAGCGGGGTCGCCGACCTGAAGAAGGTGTTCGAGGCGGCGCGCGGACGACGCACGACCGGGCAGGGGACGCTGCTGTTCGTCGACGAGATTCACCGCTTCAATCGGGCGCAGCAGGACAGCTTTCTGCCCGTGATGGAAGACGGGACGATCACGCTCGTCGGCGCCACGACCGAGAACCCCTCGTTCGCGCTCAATGCCGCGCTCCTGTCCCGCGCGCGGGTGATGACCTTCCGGGCGCTCGGCGAGCCGGCGATGACCGCGCTGCTCGCGCGCGCCGAGGCGGTCGAGGGCCGGCCGCTGCCGCTGGATGCCGATGCCCGCGTAGCCCTGATCGCCATGGCGGATGGCGACGGGCGGGCGTTGCTGACGCTGACCGAAGAGGTCTGGCGCGCCGCCCGGCCCGGCGAGACCTTCGACACGGGCGGGCTGACCGATGTCCTGCAGCGCCGCGCGCCGATCTACGACAAGACGCAGGACGGGCATTACAATCTGATCTCCGCACTGCACAAGACCGTGCGCGGCTCCGATCCCGACGCTGCGCTCTACTATTTCTGCCGCATGATCGACGCCGGCGAGGATCCGCTGTTCCTGGCGCGGCGCCTCGTGCGCATGGCGAGCGAGGACATCGGCAACGCCGACCCGCAGGCGCTGGTCGTGGCCCTTGCCGCCAGGGACGCCTACGACTTCCTCGGCAGCCCCGAGGGGGAACTGGCGCTGGCGCAATGCGTGATCTATCTCGCAACTGCGCCGAAATCGAACGCCGCCTATGCCGCCTACAAGGCTGCGATGCAGGTCGCGAAGACGGCCGGTTCGCTGATGCCGCCGAAGGCGATCCTCAACGCGCCGACGACGCTGATGAAGAGCGAGGGCTACGGCGCAGCCTACCGCTACGACCACGACGAGCCCGATGCCTTCTCGGGTCAGGCGTATTTTCCCGAGGCGCTCGGCCGACGGCAGTTCTACGACCCGCCGGAGCGTGGTTTCGAGCGCGAATTGAAGAAACGTCTCGAGTGGTGGGCGAAACTCCGCCGGGAGCGGGGCTAGAGATGCGCTCGGGCATGCGCGGCGGCCGTGCCGATGCTATTATGGCCGCCGGAGCAGGAGACCAGGATGCCGATCACGATCGAACTCGATGCGGAACTGGAACGGAAGCTCGTCGGTCTGGTCGAGCGGGGCTTCTTCGACAGCAAGGAAGAAATCGTCAATGTGGCGCTGGCCGGCTACCTCGCCGAGTTTGACCTCGAAGCCGGGACGATCCTTGGCTGGACCGTTGCCGAGCTGGAAGCACTGGTCGACGAGGCCGATGACGGCAGCCCGCCCATTCCGGCGGAAGAGGTGTTCGCCGAACTGCGCGCCAGGATCGCGGCCCGACGGCCCGGACAGGCTGCGTGAGGCGCATCGCATTCACGCAGGCGGCACGACGCGATCTGGCTGCCATCGAAAGCTACATATCGAAATTCGACCCCGAGGCGGCCGGACGTCTCGTCGATGCGCTCGCCGCGGCGACGGCCTCGCTTGCGATCTTTTCTGAACGACATCCGGCGTTCCGGGATCGTGACGGGCGGAATCGGAGAGCCATGATCGTCCGCGGCTATCTCGTCATCTACACGGTTTTCCCCGACCAGGTACGCATCATGCGTGTGATTCACCACCGGCGCCAGCGGTCGAAGCGGCGGTGAGCGTCATCCTGCTCGTCTTCCTCGGCGGCGGGATCGGTTCGGTGCTGCGTTACGCGGCCGGCGCGGCGGCGCTGCGGCTGTTCGGGCCGGGCTTTCCGTGGGGGACGCTGTTCGTCAACGTCACCGGCGGGCTGGCCATGGGGCTGCTGGCGGCACTGCTCGCCAGCCGCGCCGCCGGCCTGCACTGGCCGCGGTTCCTGATCACGGGCGTGCTCGGCGGTTTCACGACCTTCTCGGCCTTCGCGCTCGACGTCACGGCGCTCTGGCTGGACGATCGCATCGCTCTCGCGCTCGTCTACGCGCTCGCCTCCGTGCTGCTGTCGGTCGCCGCCTGTTTCGCGGGTATCGCGCTCGGCCGTTCCATCGGGCTATAAGGCGGCGATGAGCAAGGTCGTCACACGATCCGTGGCCGAGGACGAGGCGGGGCTCCGGCTCGACCGCTGGTTCAGGCTGCATTACCCCGATCTCGCCTTCGGCCATCTGCAGAAGCTGCTGCGCTCCGGCCAGGTGCGCGTCGCCGGCGGCCGCGTGAAGGGCGACACGCGGCTCGAGGCCGGGCAGGCCGTGCGCGTGCCACCGCTCGACGTGGACGCTGCTCCCGACCGCGCGCCACGCGAGGCGCCGCGCATCCGCGGCGGGCGGGTCGAACCCGACGACGCGGCGTATCTGCGCGCGCTGATCCTCTACGAGGACCGCGACGTCTTCGTCTTCAACAAGCCCATGGGCCTCGCCGTCCAGGGCGGCTCGGGCCTGAAGAAGCATGTCGATGGCATGCTGCCGGCGTTGGCCTCGCCGCGCGGCGAAATCCCCCGGCTCGTGCACCGCATCGACCGCGACACGGCCGGCGTGCTGGTGGTGGCGAAGACGCGCAAGGCCGCGTCCGATCTCACCGCCGCTTTCCGCCACCGCTCCACCAAGAAGATCTACTGGGCGCTGGTGCGCGGCGTGCCCCGCGTCAAGCAGGGGCGGATTTCCACCTATCTCGCCAAGGGCAAGGACGAGAAGGGCGACGACAAGATGATGCTGGCGAAGCACGGCGACGAGGGCGCCGACCACGCGTTGACCTATTATGCCGTCGTCGACACCTCCGCGCAGAAACTCGCTTGGCTGAGTTTTCGCCCCGTCACCGGCCGCACGCATCAACTGCGCGTCCATGCCGCCGAGATCGGCCACCCGATCATCGGCGATCCGAAATACTTCAACGTGCAAAACTGGGATCTGCCGGGCGGCATCCAGAACAAGCTGCATCTGCTCGCGCGGCGCATCGTGCTGCCGCTGCCGTCCGGCGGCATGCTCGACGTCACCGCGCCGCTGCCGCCGCACATGCAGCAGAGCTGGAACCTGCTCGGCCTCGACGCGAAGGAATACGACCCGATCGACGACGCGCCGGAGCGTTAGGAGAGCCGATCCTCATCCTGAGGTGCCCGCGAAGCGGGCCTCGAAGGATGGTCCATGAGGCTCAAACTGGCGCCCTCGCGAGCATCCTTCGAGGCTCGGCTTCGCCTCGCACCTCAGGATGAGGACGGCAATTGGGGCGGCCATCAACGGAGCGCAGCATGCGTGACCTTCTCTACCCCGAGCACCGCCCGGCCGAGCCCGACCCCGTGCGCCGGGCGCAGGCGGCCATGCAGGTGCCGAAGCCGAAGCGGTTCTACCGGGATGTGACCGTGGCGGCGCAGGACGGCGCCTTCGCCATCCACCTCGATGGAAGGCCGGTGCGCACCCCGGCGAAGACCGTGCTCACGCTGCCGACGGCCGGTGCGGCCGGGATGGTCGCGGCGGAATGGCGGGCGCAGGGCGACACGATCGAGCCGGCCGCGATGCCGGCGACGCGGATCGCCAATTCGGCCGCGGTCGGCGTGGCGGGGTCGATGGCGGAGGTCGCGGCCGAAATCGTGCGATATGCCGGCAGCGACCTCGTCTGCTATCGCGCCAGCGAACCCGAAGGCCTCGTGGCGCTCCAGGCGGCCCGCTGGGACCCCGTGCTCGACTGGGCGCATGGGGCGCTTGGCGCCCGCTTCATCCTGTCGGCCGGCATCCGCCACGTCGAACAGCCGCCGGCGAGCCTCGCCGCCATCGCCGATGTCGTCGCGCGCTTCGACCAGCCGTTGCGACTCGCGGCACTCAGCGTGATGACGACGCTCACCGGCTCGGCGCTGATCGCGCTTGCCGTGGCGCATGGCGCGATGAGAGCGGCGGACGCCTGGGCCGCCGCCCATGCGGACGAAGACTGGAACATCGGCCAATGGGGCGCCGACGAAGAGGCGCAGGAGCGCAGGGCGCGTCGCTGGGCGGAGATGGAGGCTGCGGCGGGGTTGCTGGGGGTGGGGTGAAGATCGCCCGGGTCACGTCTTCCCAATGGCATCCGCAGGGGTGGCGCCGGAAACCGGAAGCCGCTATGGTCTGACCATCTGACTAGGTCGACTGTCGCGGCGAGGAGAGACGCGCGAGTGGCGAAGGCACGGCTCCCGGGACGGTGGAAGCTCGAGGACGCCAAGGCGCGCTTCAGCGAAGTCGTG